>NZ_JAPWBA010000005.1:0-100473 GCF_041433195.1 Neisseria sp. 27098_8_139 | reverse complement strand
ATTTTCAGTGAGTTCAACCTAGATACGGTGCGATTGCTTTTAAGGCCTTCAAGAGAATATGCTTTTGATAAAAAAGGATATTCTTATGGTTATTTTGACAGTTGTCTCTACAAAAGGTGGGACGGGTAAAACAACGTTGACGGCGGCTTTGGCTGCGGTGCTGGCGGATATGGGTTTCAGGGTGCTGATGGTCGATACCGACACGCAGGCATCTTTGAGCAAATATTATCCGCTGCACCGCCGCGCACCCAACGGCACAGTTGAATTGCTGTTGGGTAAAAACGACGAAGCGTCTATCCGTTCCACCATCTCCAATACGGTTTATCCGAATCTGGACATTGTGCTGTCCAACAACATCCGCGACGATGTTCAGAGCAAGGTTTACGACCGTCCCGACCGCGCGTTTCTGCTGCGCAACAAACTTATCCACCCCTATATTTCCGAAAACTACGATGCCGTCCTAATTGACACCAAAGGTGCGGTGGGCGTGATTCAGGATGCGGCCTGCTTTGCGGCCAATATGCTGATTTCGCCGATTATGCCTGAAACCCTGAGTGCGCGGGAGTTCATTTCCGGCACGCAGGAGGCATTGGAGCGTCTTGCCCACGGCGCGGCGATGAATCTGCTGGTGCCGCCGCTGCGTGCGCTGATTTATGGCAAAGACCGTACCAAAGATGCACGGATGATTACCGAGAGCATCAGGGCGTATTTCAACAGCGGTTTGGACGGCAAGAAGCAGCTGCTGTCTTTGGAAATTCCTCACGCCAAAGCCTATAAGGAAGCGGCGACGCTGCGGATTCCGGTGCACTGCCACGAACATACCCATGCAGGCAAATCCGATTCGGCGCGGCAGCTGATGATTGCGTTGGTTCAGGAATTATTCCCAAAAATCAAGGAAGAGCAGATTGCCTGCTATATGTTTGGCGAGCATCTGGAAAACCTGCTGCCGGAAGAAGGTGTAGGGCAGCCTGAAACAGTACGGGAGGTGCAGTCATGAGCAATCCCGTCCACGCTAAACCAAAAATCCAACTGACACCGGAAGCGGTTGCCGGCAGCCTGCTGATACCTCAGCCTGCACAAACATCGATGGACATCGGCCGCAAGGAGGAGATGTTTCCGGGGCTGTTTATCAATGTTTCGGTAGCGGAAATCGACTTTTTCGACAAGAACCCGCGCACCCGCCACGATCCGGAACTGTACCGCCAAATCAAGGAATCCGTCCGCGAAAGTGGCATACAGCAGCCGGTTCACATTACCCGCCGTCCGGGCAGCAGCCGTTTTTTGCTGTCGCAGGGCGGTAATACGCGGCTCAAAATCATGCAGGAATTGCTGGCGGAAACCGGCGATGCGCGGTTTGCCGAAATTCCGGCCATCTACACCGAATACACTTCGGAAGCGGACATTCAAATCGCCCACCTGATTGAAAACGAGCAGCGTGCGGAGATGTGTTTCTGGGACAAGGCGCAGGCCTATGCGGCGGTGCGTGAAATGTTCCAGAGCCAAAGTGAAAAGAAACTGAGCCTGCGGGAGTTGGAGGCTTTGTTTCTGACGCACGGGTTGTCCTTATCCTACAAAACATTGGGGTTGATGCTTTTTGCCGCCGACAAATTGTCGGAACTGCAACAGCAGGCGGCTGACCTATCCAACCCCAAAGCATTTGAATTACGCAAGCTGTTCAACCAGCAACAAGCCTTATCAGAGCAAAACGGTTTTGCCGAACGTTTTGACAGTTTCTGGCACAGCAGCCTGTCCGAATGGTCGGCAAAGCATTCTGATGCTTCCGAGTTGAATCTTCCCGCTTTGGAAAAATTCCTGCAACAGCGTTTTAGTGAAACCTTCGCGGACGTTCTGCCGAAGCAGAATACGTCCGATGATACGGGGGCGGCTGCAACAGCAGACCACGCTTCCAAGCAGCCTGAAACAGCACACAGCCCCTCTGAAAACAGCAAAAGGCAGCCTGAAAAGCAGGAAGCTGGGGCAGTAAACCAGTCGGGCAACCGTACTCCATCGTCCATTTCCTCAAACCGTGCCCAATCCGACACCACCGTTGCGGCGGTGGTCGACCCGCTGCCGCAACGGCACACAGCACAGGAAACTGCGCCAGTAGGCACTCCTGTCGTCCTCTCACGCGATGAAGCTGCCCGCAGATTGCATTCGGCGGTGCGCACCATGCTAGAACAGGTGCATCTGGCACACTGCTTCCGCAGCCATTCTGCTTTCCGCTACGGCTTCTATCTCGAATATCCAGACTTCCACCGTATCCGTCCTGCCGACCCGCCCGCCTTGTACGTCATTGACAACCTGCACGAAGACGCGGGCGACGTGTTCGCCTATCTGAGCCGTGTTTCCATGCAGGACGCGCTGCTCAACAAACCCGATTTGGGCGGCGGCAACCCGCTGCTGCAACTGCCGGACGACTCACCGCTGCGGCTGGCCTACCAAGACCCAGAGGTATTTGACGAATACAACACAATGGGCATCGGCGAGCGGCACTACCTGCTTGACCAGGTTCTGCGCTGGCAGACCACCGACACGCCTTACACGCAACCGGTGGAAGAGATTCTGGCAATGCTCCGGCACATTCATCGCAGCGAGGAGGGCAACCGTGGATAAGGAATACTACCGTATCGGCACGGACGGCCACACTGCCGTCCACCAGCAACTCCTGACCGTAGTCGGCTCGCTGCTGGTTCTGCCCAAAAACCGGCGTGAGGCGGCGGACAATGCCGAAATACTACACCGCTACGCCGCATTGTTCGCCCGCCTGCACGCCATGACACCGGAAGAGATGCACCAGCTGACGCGCCGTTTGGCCTCTGCGGTGGAAGTGCGCGTGTCCCTGCCCGATTTGCAGGCAGCCGTGGACGGCATGACGACCGACTCGGAACGGCGCAGCCTGCACCTGCAACGGTGCGAATGGCTGATTCAACACGGCGGCAGCAACCGCATGATTCTATTGCTGTGCTGCGAAGTCTCGCCGCAGGACATTCGGCAGATGCGTCAGGAAATGAACCTACCCGTTGGGAAAGGTCGCATTCCAGCACTGCCACTGGAAGAACGGTTGTCGGTGCTGGAAAGCTGGCAGCAAGGGGCTGATGAGACAGATACCTTTGTCCGCTACCAAAAACTTGCGGCGCAGTATCCGCAATACAGCCTCGGTCAGTTGTACTGCACCGTTTGCTGTTCGGGAGAAGAAGCATGAGTCCCGATGCCGCCTTACTACACACAGCCGATATGGTCGTACCCGACACCTACATAGCGGACGATACCGCCTATCTGGCCGCCTTATGGGACGAACCTGTGGTGTATGTTACCCAGTTCGCCCAAGCCTTAAACTCGGTTACCGCCGGTTATTTTCTCAGCTGCTACGTCAGCCTGTATGGGCACGACGAATGGGCTGCCCTGAACGAAGACATCGTACACAAACAGACCGGTTTGGGGCGCGGTCGCTGGTATGCGGTGCGCGACACCCTACTGACCGCCGGCGTGCTGGAAAACCGGCGAGATACCGGCGTATCGCTCTACCGGCTCAACGGGGAATGTTTGGAAAAAATGGTGCGGAACAATGCCGCGCTGCGGTTGTCTGACATCGCCTCGCCACCCGTATCGCTCAACCGTCTGCACCTGCGCACCCTGCTGCATTTCGGACTGTCGTTCAAAGCCGCGCTGTATCTGGCCGTTGTCCAGTCGGAAACCCCGCACCGCAGCCTGAGCGGGCGCGAAACGTGGAGCGACTGGGTGCTGCTTCCCGAAAAAAATGTTAGTGAACGCAGCTTTCTCAGTAAAGCCGAACAGCGGCGGGCGGGTGAAGCCTTGTGTGGCATCGGCGTGCTGGAATACGGCTACGGCGGTTTCCCGCGTATGCGCCGCTGCCGTTACAGCCTGAACCGGCTGGCTGTGCTGACCACCGCCTATATGCAGGCTTTGGCCGTCTGAAAAGGGAGACGCACGATGAAAACGAATATCCCGCCCCGACCAGACATCCGTGATCCCGAACTGGTATTGGCTGCCGTCCACGAGACTCTGTCTCTCCATTCTTTCAGCGAAGAACAGTTGGTCTTGATACGCGACTGCTTTATCCGTGAATACTTTCAAGTATCGCAGCACGGCTATCAGCTGTTGCGTTGCTTGGAACGGCACTACCCGAACTGCTTCGATTTTGCCACCTTTGATGATAGGGATATTGCAGACTTTGCCCGAATTGGCACGGTTCTGTGCAAACTGTTCAGGGAAGTAGAAAAACGCTGGGTAGCGGATAACGACATCCGCCCGCAACTTCCTGTCGGTTGCCGCATCAGAATAGAGGACGGCTTGGAAGAAGTATCCGCCACCATACTCAGCACTGCCGATAAGGACGGTTATTACGGCTATTACTGGGTACAAACTGACCGACCTGGCAGTGCCCCGAGAATCGTGAGATACGAAGACCGCAGCCTGAAACCAGAAGCGGTGAATATGGAGACGGAATAAGCATGAAACTGCCCGCCCCAAATGAGTTCAACCGCGACATCATGCTCTGCAAACAGGCTTTGCAGGGCGGGCGCACCATTGCCGTTTACAAATGCCTGATTGCCGTCGCCGGCTCGGTCAAAGCGGCGGTATTTTTGTCGCAGCTGGTCTATTGGGTACGCCACGGTCGCGATGTAGCCGCCACACAGGGCTGGATATTCAAATCGGTGGTACAGATGTTTGAGGAAACCGGTCTGTCCGAACGCGAGCAGGGTACCTGCAAGAAAAAGCTGCTGGAACGCGGTTTGATTGAAACCCGCTACCGCCGCTTCGGTTTTGGCAAAGGCCGGCTGGAACTACGCCTGAATTTGGAAAGGCTCTCACGCGCGGTGTGTGCCGCCAACGGCGTGCCCTGCCCTGAGGGTGCACCCGTACCGACACTGCACGAATCCGACCTGTTTTTCCTGCGCTATTTCAAAGAGCGCATCGCCTACCACCGCGATCTGGTTGAACTGACCGGCTGCATCCATTCCGCGCTGATGCTGTCGTTTATGCTGCAACAGTGCATCGCCAAAGGCGGCAACGGACGCGAACGCTGGTTTGTCAGCTTCAATATCCCCGCATGGCAGAAATACCTGTCGCTGCCCTACAAAACCCAACTGACTGCCCGCAGCAAACTCAAAGCGCGGCAGTTTATCGTTGAAAAACACTTTTACGCCTCACGGCGCATCTTTACCCTGATTAACGGCCGCGCCATCTGGCAGGCTCTGCAAAACCGCCGCAGCCATTTCCTGCCGATGCAGCCTGAAAGTAGTATTGAAGGCCGTCTGAAAAACGGAAATGCCGCCGTTTCTCCAACAGACAGTTTTGCAGAACACATACCCGACAAAAGGGAAAATACAGCAGTCGCTTTTCAGGAGAATACACCCGACAAAAGGGCGAATACAGTAGTGCACTTTTCGGAGAACATACCTGACAAAAGGGAAAATACATACCCGACAAATGGGAAAATACATACCTCACAAAAGGGCGAATACACAGCCGACCAATCGGAAAATACACACCCGACAAATGGGGAAATTGTTAAGGTTTTAGATTACAGACAGTTCCCTATCGGGAACAACTACAACCATAGCCCCCTTTTGCAGACGGAACACAGGCAGCCTGAAAGCACACGAAATGGGGTAGTGGGAAATGACGGATTTTTTTCTCCAACCCCTTCCCGCTACGATGCACTGGTTTACCCCAAAACCTTCGGCCAGTCGCTGCAAAATAACGCCCGCCAAATCTTCGACAAACTGCTGCCTGAAACCACGGCGGAACGTTTGCAGGAGATTCTTGACGAAATCGCCGGACAGACCAAACCTGTAACCAGCCCGCTCGGTCTGCTGACCGTACTGTGCCGCAAGGAAGCGGCAGGGGAACTGATCTGCGTTACCGCGCCACTGGCAAAACAAAACCGCGAACGCCAAGCCGCTTGGGCAGCAGCGTATGAAAACCAAGCGCAGCAGCCTGCCCCGAAACGAGAAGGTCGTAGAACGGCCGAAAGCGATGCGGCACGCGACAAGGCGGTGGAAGAGATGCTGCGAAACTTGAAACAGCGCAGGAGTGTGTAGGGGCTACACAGATTTTGGATGCGGCAGGGACTTGTGACCAGTGGTCACAGATTTCAGGTCGGCAGGTTTATGTGGAGTCCACACAGAAGGTTTGTGACCCTCGGTCACAGATTTTTGGATGCGGTAGGGGTTTGTGACCAGTGGTCACAGATTTCAGATTGGCAGAGTTTGTGTGGAGTCCACACAGATTTTTAGGTCGGTAGGTTTGTGTGGGGGCACACAAACAGGCTGTAAACACTCTTTACAGATTTTGGGTGTGGCAAGTTTGTAACCAGTGGTTACAGATTGCCAAGCAATACATGACAGACAAACTAACAGGGAGTACAAAATGGCTCAAACCAAGCAGAAACTGGTAATCAAACCAAAATCCGTTCATGTGGCGCAGGCTTTTGATATAGCGTTTCCGGTATCGGAGCAATCGGTGTTTTCAGACAGCTACGACTGGGAAACGGAGCGCAAACGCCTGTCCGGTTTGTCGGATGAGGAAAGCGGGCATTCTGATGCGGCAGCTTTGGAAGTGCTGGCAGCGCATGAGATGCTGTTGAAGCAGCATATTATGCGGCAGCGTATCCGCAGCGGGCGGGCACGTTCGCGTTCAATTGCCGCAGTAGATTTGGACGACTACGAAATTTATCCATCGGAAGACCGAGCATTTGAAGATGTCGGCCAGTTGGGCGGCAGCGAAGATGCCTTTGAATTGCACACCAAACATGCGGTGCGGATGTGGGAAGGGCGCAACGATCCGAAAGGACCGCGCTGGCCTGGCATCCGTTACGCAATGGGTTTGTGCGGAGAGTTGGCACGTTCAACCAAAGCCGACAATCCGTTTGCCCATGCGGAACTGTTGCGCTTGGAAAGCGAAATGGAGGCGGTGTCGGCACAGCTTGCAACGGATACCGACCGTTTGCAGCAGCAACTGGAAGCCTGCGGTAGCGGCGGTATCCACATCAGCGTGGTGGCCAACAACAATCCGCTGCTGATTAAGGTGGCTTCTTTGCGCGGCTACGGTTTCAGGCTGCTGCAACTGTTGCTGGCCTACGACTATCTGGTGCGTGTGGCCATGACGATGGGGATGAAAGGGGTTATGACCAACCATGCCAGCAATGATGTGATTCACAAAAGCGGTCGCGGAATGCGGGTGCTGCTGCAAGGGATTTACCTGTCGGCAATGCGTATCCGCCAAATCCGCCAAGTAAACCGTCGGGCACTGCTGGAAAACGATGCGCTGGCTGCCAAACTGGCAGAAGGTGTTGCTGCGGGCGGGCTGTCTCCCCTGCCCAAAGAAGTCCTGCTGTACGAAACTAAACCGGCTTATGTGTATGTTGTACAAAAAATCGAAGCAGACCGTCTGAACGAACTGTACGAAAAAGCATTAGCACTCGGCTTGATTGAGTATTCTGATACGGAATAAAGAGGAGGTTTGGCTGCTATGGGCGACTTGTTTTCCAACCGTAAACAATCTGTGTGCGACAAAAGCCTTTTAAGGGTAAGGGGGATTGAGGCGGTTCAGGCAGAAATCAAAGAAACGGAAGAAGCGGTGTTGCAGTGGGTTAAAGAGGCTAGGCAATTTGTGGAGCAGTCACGCAAAATGGGACTGGTGCGGCGGCTGGCCTACCGCACGATTCCCGTGCGGATAGGACGTGCCGCACCACCGTATCCGCTGCGCGAATTCAATGTGCCGAACATCTGCTGGGCGGAATACGAAGGCAAACAGCGCAGGGATATTACCGACTGGGATACAGTGGCCGTTTATCTGGACGCGGCGAATGCGTCTTATGATGAAAGGCTGCTGCATATGCGGGTGCATCTGGCAATGAAACGTTACCACTCGGAAGGACGGCGGTTGCAGGAAAAACTGAAAGCGGCTTATGCATTGGCGGACGAGATGGCAAAGATGGCACAGTCGCAGAACATCCCGATAGGGAAGCTGGCTCAGGGTTAGGTTGTGTGGAATCCACACGGATTTTTTTGGGTCGGCAGAGTTTGTGTAGAGTCTACACAAACAGGTTGTAAATTCCCTTTACAGATTTTTGAATGCGGCAAAGTTTGTGACCACTGGTCACACGAAATCCTAAGTAATACATGACAGACAAACCAATTAAGTAGCACGAAAAAAATCTTGACAAATTTTTTATACTGTGAAAACATAAAACCGTTTCATATGTTTTGTTGCTTTCATTCAAAAAGCAAAGGTACAGCTGCCGCTCGATCTGTACGGTTTGATTCGTCAAACCACGGCTTTTTTATCAAGCACGCCTTATTAGGCTTTTCTTTATCTAACCCTTTGGGGATATATCTGTCCCCTTGGGGCAAGGTATATCCCCTGTTTTTATGGAGATATACCATGTCTGCAAATCAAACCCAACAAGTACCCGCCTACTTCAACCTGACCGCCGACGGTGTCGGCTACCTGAACCGTGTCCGCATTGTTCAGTCCAAAGGGAAACGGGGTTCCGAGTACTTTGCCTGCACTATCCAAGCCCTCCACGGAGATGCCGATGAGAAATCGCGTTTTGATGTCCGCATTGTCGGCGGCGAAGCCAAAGAGATTTTTGCCCGTATGCTGGATGAATTTCCAGCGCTCTTGGACAAAGATTACAAACGCAGACCCACTGTGTTTGTAGGGTTCCGGGTCTCCGACCTGAAACCTGTCTGCTTTGAAACGTCGGCTAAAAACGACAAAGGCGAAGAGATTAAAGTAACCACACCGTCGATTGACGCACGGTTACTGAAATTTAAATTCGTCAAAGTCAACCGCGAACTCTGGTACAAGTCGCAGGACGGTCAGCCTGATGCAGAATCTTCTTCGGAAGTGCCTGCTGATGCAGTTGCCGCTTAAACCCGCAGTCTGACTGCACAGGAAAGAAAGCACCCGCTTTCTTTCCTTTTTCTCCCCACCGGGGCAACAGTCCCGGTTCCGGGTTCTGCTGCTCCGGCTTTTTCAATTTTTGGAGTGGTTATGAACCTGAACTTTTTCCTTAACTCCTATCGGTGGCTTGAAGCAGGCATTTTGTCTTTTCTGACAAAAGGCCGGTTATCCGAGAAACAAGTCGATGCTCTGGCTGTCAAGCTGGATTTGTTCGGCGTGTTTTGTGTAACGCAAGTTTGGTTCGCACTGACTAAATACGGCTGGCCTTTTTGGCCGACGTTGGTTTTGTTCGTATTCAGCCTATTCTTTTGTGCTATACTTTGGATAGTCGCTTTCATCATGAAAGGATACAAAAATGCTGTTTAGCCTGATATCTATCGCCATCACTTTTATGATTGGTTTTGGTGCAGTCGCTTTCCTCGTTATCGCCGGTCGCAAGGCTTGGCGGGAAATGAGTGATAAAGAGCGCGACGATTTGAGAAAACGTTACAACCTCAAAGTCTAAAACCAGTAACCGTCTTATTTAACGAAAACCCGCTTCGGTGGGTTTTCCCGGAAAAGTTGCTTTGCAGCCTTTCCCGGAAAATCCATCCCCTTGTACGGTTGCCTGTATCCGTACCGCCGCTTCTGCGGCGCAGGCTTCTTTTCAGAACCCTTTCCTCTTTTATTTCCCATCCCGCCGTATCCGGCTTCTTTATCCCTGATGATACTGACCACAGCGTGGTTCTGACGCACTATGCTGCGGTCAGTATCATCGGTCGAACTCTCCCTTATTTCTCCGGCAGTACGGGTTGCGGTTCCCGCCTTAACCGCAGGCTTACAACCAATATTGTTTGTGATTGCTTACAGATGCCCGTCCCCACGGGCGGGCATCGGCAAGCGATTAGGGTGCTGAATTTTTAAGCACTTCAATTTGTTCTTTAACAATCGGGACTTTGATATTTACAGACAGACTTATCCACATTTTTTGTGAACAGTGGAAAGTCTCTATTTCAGATTTCGGGCGCACCCGTTCCGCTGTGGCGGTGCGGTCTGCCCGTATTTTCAGCGGCTGTCTGCTTTCAGGCAGCCTTACCTGAGCGGCTTGGCTTTGCAGGGCGTTCAGGTAAGTTTTTACCGGCCGGCAGACCGTTTCTGTCCTGATGCAGCCGTTACACAGCATCAGCCGCACTCGTGCGGCCACGGCTTTCTTTTGCAGTCTTTCTTTTTCCAACCCTATGGGGCGCGTCCCCTGCGGGTGTGCCCCTTTTTTTCAGGAGGCACATTATGTCTATCGCCATTCCCGGCAAACTCACTGTCATCGAACGCAACGGCAGCCGTGGTATTTTTACCGTCGGCGAACTGCAAACGCAGATCGGCGCGTTTCAAATCAAGCACCGTGTATTGGACCAGTTTCCCGAAGGTTCTTATGACGGTCTGTTCTATCTCACCCGTGTTTACAACCAATCCAACTTTGCCAAAGGCCGCATCTGGGTCAGCCTGTATGCCGATCTAGACTGGGAACAGTTGCAGATTATGGCGCAGAACCATGTGGCGGAAGTGTCCGAATCTCTGCAAATGGCCGGCATCGCCGCCGAGCAGGAAGAGGAGACTCCTCCGCCCGTCAAACCGGCAGCTCCTGCTGCCTCCGTGCCTGCCGATGCAACCGAACCCGCCCGCACATCTCATGTGCCGGATACTGTGCCGGTACAGGAAGAAGACGACTTGGCCGACTCGATGGAAAAACTGGAAGGCATGTTGTCCGGCAAGGCGGCAGTTATCCGGCTTGATCCGTCGATGGACGATCGCAACCTGTTCCGGCAGTTGCGCGAAGCCGTCAAACAGCAGGGCTACCGTTTCCACGCGCCCACGCAGTCTTGGCATAAGGAGCACCCATAATGCTGTACCGCACTTCTTCGCATGACCTGTTCGCCGATGCGTTTTTTATCCATCAGGAACGGCTAATGTTCGCTTCCCTGCACGGGCGCGATGCCAATGTACTGTCGTTTATGGCCGCACTGACCGCCCCGCCCGAGCAGGGCGGCATCCGCCAAGTTGGTTTTAGGCTGCCTGACGACGCACAGCTGCATCCACCGCGTACCACCGCACAGCAGGTGTACGGCATGGGCAAACGCATCAGCAAATACGCCACGCACAATTTCGGCGTGCTGACGCATATGTTCCTGTATGCCGACGTGCTGGAAGAACCCGATCGCGACAACCGCAGCGCGTGGATTGTGCAGACGGATACCGCTGCCGATTTGGACAAAGCAGTATGGCAGGCGGTGGAGCAGTTGTCCGACGTGCCGCTGCTGCCACAGTGGCAGCCCTACCTGACGGCTGCCCTGACCGAACGGGAAAGCATCCGCTGCTACCGCGAAAACGGCGGGGATGCTACGCTGTTCAACCTGCAGGCCGCGCATGTGCGCATCCCCGAAGATTTCGACGTATTGGTTTCCGAGGGACTGCGTTCCGGCCGTCTGAATGCGTAAACACCAACCCGCCGCCCTGCGGCTTTTTCAAAACCCGCCGCAAGGTGGGTTTTTCAGGCTGCCTTACTGTACGAACAAGGCAGCCTGAAAAACCGACTTTGTTTCACACGCTGGCAGTCGTTTTACTGTCTTGATGCAGCCGTTAAACAGCATCACCTCCGTTCGCGGAAGGACGGCTTTACATAACCGCCTGTACAGGCACTTTCCAACCCCGTGGGGATACGTTTCCCCTTGCGGGAGGAGTATCCCCGTTTTATGGAGATACACCATGAACCCAACCAAACCCTTAGTAACCTGCTACCCATTCAGTTCTACCGCAGTGGAGCAGCAACCGGCCAAGCATTATGCCGCCGACCTGATGGACAAAATCAATCGGGGCATCCCGCTGGATCGGGAAGACAAAAACGTACTGACGCACGGTGTCAACAACAACTCTTTTTTCAAAAAGGCGATACCGGTCAGCGGCTGGGCGTTTGACTTTTCCGATGTGCTGAAACTCTTTCTGGTCAAGCAGTACGGACGCTGGTACGAAGTATGGGCAACCGATAAAACGGCAGTCCGCGCCCATGTGTATGGTCGTATCGAACGGATTGTAGAAGCCTGACGCAGTTTTTTTCCAACCACCCTGACGGGGATGCCATCCCCGCCGGGGCGGTATTCCCGTTTTTAACCGGAGATACCGAAATGACGATTGATGCAGCCTTTACCGAGCATACTTGCGAAGACTTCCCACTGTGGTGCGCCCTGCTGGGCAGACTGCGGCCGGACAAGTCCGGCAGCCTGGACAAGGAAATCTGGAATGCCGCCAGATGGTACAACTATGAAAACTTGCCACCTTTGGGCAATGTCGCGCAAGCTGTGGTTGCCGATCAGCTGGCTGCTGCCATTCGCGAAAAATGGCCGCTGTTCCGTGTTTCAGACGACATCAACGGCGAAGCAAGCTGTTTTTGGATTGAAGACCGCCCTGTTGCCGACTTCGTATCCGAAAACCTTTATACGCCCAACGGCGGTGTCAGCTACCACATTGATACTGGCAAGCTGGACGAACTCTATCAGGCACTTTATCCGAATGCGGATTAAAGCAGCCTGATTGTTCAAACCTGCGCAAGCAGGTTTTTTCAGACGGCTTGAATCTGTAAGGCAGCCTGAAAAAACCTGTTTCACACGTTGGCAGTCGTTTTACTGTCTTGATGCAGCCGTTAAACAGCATCGCCCTTATTCGTAAGGGTACGGCTTTTATCCGTCCGCCTGTACAGGCATTTTTTCCAACCCCGTGGGGATACGTTTCCCCTGCGGGACACGCATCCCCGTTTTTCAGGAGATGTTTTATGTTCCGCAAACTGTTCTGCCGCCGCACCCTGCTGCGGTATCTGCCCTTCATGATTGGCTTTTCGCTGATGACCGCGCTGTTTTACGGCATGTCCTTCGCCCTGTGGGGGCCGGACTTCCACCGCACGCTGTCGTTGAGCCTGTTGCTGCTGTCGGTTCTGCTGACTGTGGTGCTGGCACTGAACGAGACATCCGAGCAACGCTGATTTTTTTCTTCAACCCTTTGGGGACATGCTTCCCCATCGGGCGGCAGTCCCCTGTTTTTTAGGAGTATTGCCATGCCTTCTTTTACTTTAACCCACCGTTTTGCCGCTGCCGCCGAACGCCTGTTCGGCATTGAAAGCCGCCATTACGAAAACTGCGACCCGCACGCAGGCGTGCTGCACAGTATGTGCGAGTTCCGCAGTCGCAGCAGACTGCTGCTGTCGCTGTACGCACTTGTGATGATCCGTCGTGGCTGGCTGTGCGGTCTGACCGCAGGTCGCAGCGCAGACGGCAGTAGCACGCTGTTCTGTGAACGCAACGATTGCGCACGTTGATTTTTTGCCAACCCTTTGGGGTATCCGCCCCATAGGGGCAGGTATCCCTGTTTTTTTTCAGGAGTATTGCCATGTCCCTCAACCTTTCCCAAACCCTCTACCGCAAAGCCTGCTGCCTCGACATCGAAGCCGAATACGGCGGTACGGACGGCCTCGCCGCTTCCCAGCCGCAGTACGACCTAGAAGTGATGACCGGTCTCTGTGTTTCCGACCTGCGCATTATGTGTTCGGGTGCCGGATTCTATGTCGGCCGAAATTGTTATCACGAAGACGAGCCGGATTTTCTCCAACCCTACAGTCGTGTGTCCGATTACTTTAAAACCATCGGTGAAGCGATCACCTTCCGTAACTTTTTCAACGAGTTCATCCGGGAATACCGGTAAAGTTACCAACCCCGCCGCCCTGCGGCTTTTTACCAAACCTGCGCAAGCAGGTTTTTTCAGACGGCCTGATGCTTTCAGGCAGCCTGAAAAAACCTGTTTCACACGCCGACAGTCGTTTACTGTCTTGATGCAGCCGTTAAACAGCATCACACCCGATCGTGGGTTCGCGGCTTTTTCCCAACCGCTGCTTGCAGCGTTTTTCCAACCCTGTAAGGGAACCCACCCCTTACGGGCAGGGTTCCCGTTTTTTTAGGAGAACCCTATGTATTACGACAACGAAACCCCCGCCGTACTGCCTGCCACACCCGAGGCGATGCAGCCTGAAAACCCCGAAGCAGCTTCCGGCAGCGAAATGCCGCTGTCGCAGTTTCTGGCCGATTTCGGCGGCAGCCTGTTTCAGGCGGTAACCGAGCAGAACCGGCCGCTGTATCAGGGGCAGACGTATCCCGAAACCGAGCGCGTGCTGGATGCGCTGGCACGGCCGCTGTTTGCCGCCCAGCGCGAAGTGGTGCGGGCGGTATTGCAACTCTTGCTGCGCGAAGACCGCCCCGCTGCGGTCATCAATGCGGAAATGGGCACGGGCAAGACCATGATGTCAATTGCCGCCGCTGCGGCGATGCACCATCAGGGCTGCACGCGCACGCTGGTATTGAGTCCGCCGCATCTGGTGTACAAATGGCGGCGCGAAATCCTCAAAACCGTGCCGGAAGCGAGAGTGTGGGTGCTCAACGGCACCGACACGCTGGTCAAGCTGCTGCATATCCGCCGCCACTGTCGCGAAATCCCGACGGTACCGGAGTTTTTCGTACTAGGACGGGTGCGGATGCGCATGGGCTACCACTGGCGGCCGGCATATGCGGTGCGCTATCGCAGCGAAGACGGCGTACGGCGCAAGCTGTTCTGCTGTCCGAAATGCGGCAGCGAAATCACCGATGCGGAAAACCAGCCGTATGAAGACGCGCAAAGCCTGAACGACGCGCTGTCAAAAAACCGCCTGTTCTGCCGCGCCAAACGCGGTAAAAGTTTGGCATCGTGCGAGTGCGGCGAACCGCTGTGGACGCTGTGCCGCAAGGAGCAGAACGGCAGCCAAAGCACGGTGTACGAGCGGGTCATCCAAGCCATTTCGGTACTGCCGACCATCGGCCCGAAAACCGCCGCCAAGCTGGTGCAGACCTACGGCGAAAGCTATCTGGCCGAAATTCTGGAAAACAACGTGCAGGCGTTTTCCAACCTGATGGACGAGAACGGCGAGTTTGTGTTCGGCGACCGTCAGGCGGCGCGGCTGGATCGTGCTTTGAGCAAAGCCGAGTTCACGCTGGGACAAGGCGGTTACCAGCCGAC
Organism: Neisseria sp. 27098_8_139; assembly: GCF_041433195.1. Lineage (NCBI taxonomy): Bacteria > Pseudomonadati > Pseudomonadota > Betaproteobacteria > Neisseriales > Neisseriaceae > Neisseria > Neisseria sp. 27098_8_139. The sequence continues at coordinate 85,476 of NZ_JAPWBA010000005.1, read as the reverse complement.
CGAGTTCGTCAAACGCTATCTGCCCAAGCATTTTTTCGGGCTAATGGTGGTGGACGAGGGACACGAGTACAAAAACTACGGCACTGCCCAAGGGCAGGCGATGGGCGTGCTGGCACGCTGCGCACGCAAAGTGCTATGTCTGACCGGCACGCTGATGGGCGGCTACGCGGACGACCTGTTTTACCTGCTGTGGCGGCTTGATCCGCAGTCCATGCTGGCCGACGGCTTCGGCTACAACAAGGCCGGTACGCTCGGCACGGCAGGCATGGCATTTATGCGCAAGCACGGGGTGTTGAAAGACATCACGCGCAGCCATTTGGGTAGCGAGTACAGCGAAGGAGCGTTCAACAGTTCCAAAGCCACCCGCAACCAAGTGCGCACCGCCAAAGCGCCGGGCTTCTCGCCGCTGGGCATCATGCGCTATGTGCTGCCGCTGACGGTGTTTCTGAAACTGCGCGATTTGGGCGAAGGCGTGCTACCGGGCTATCGGGAAATCTTCCGGCCGGTGGACATGGACGACGCGCAAAAAGCGGTGTATCAGCAGATGGAGCGCGTGCTCAAAGGCTACCTGAAAGTGGCTTTAAGCAAGCGCGACAACTCGCTCACCGGCGTGGTGATGAACGCCCTGCTGGCTTGGCCGGACTGCTGCCATCAGGAAGAAACGGTGTACTGGAAGCGCAAGCGGGAAACCCTGTTTTACACGCCGGCGCAGTACGGGTCGCAAGACGTTTCGCCCAAAGAAGCCGACCTGCTGGAAGTGGTGCAGGGCAGCCTGAAACGCGGCAGACGCTGTCTGGTCTATACCGTGTATTCCGACACCCGCGACACCACAGGCCGTCTGAAACAGCTTTTGCAGCGGCACGGCATCAAAGCCGCCGTGATGAAAGCCACAGTTAAGGCCGACGAGCGCGAAGACTGGGTGACCGACCGTTTGGAAGAAGGCTGCCAAGTCGTCATCTGCAACCCCGAGCTGGTCAAAACCGGCCTTGACCTTCTGGCGTTTCCCACCATCTACTTCATGCAGACCGGCTACAACGTCTATACCCTGATGCAGGCCGCCCGCCGCTCGTGGCGCATCGGCCAGACGGAAGACGTGGAAGTGTATTTCGCCGGCTACAAAGATTCGGCGCAGCACATCTGCCTCGAACTGATGGGCAAAAAGATCGCCGTAACCCAATCCACCTCCGGCGACATGCCGGATTCGGGCTTGGACATCCTCAACCAGTCCGGCGATTCCGTTGAGGTTGAACTGGCCAAACGCCTGATTGAGAAAAGCCAGACCGCTGCGGCGGACTAGGCTTCGCACCTGCCCCGAACCGTGTCCGCAAGGATACGGCTCGGCAAGCAGGTTTTTTCAGACGGCCTGATGCGTTCAGGCAGCCTGAAAAAACCTGTTTCACACGCCGGCAGTCGTTTTACTGTCTTGATGCAGCCGTTAAACAGCATCGCCTCCGTTCGTGGAGGAACGGCATTGTTCCAACCTTTTTCACTTTTTTCCAACCCAACAGGGGCTTGTCCCTGCGGGGGTGGCCTCTTTTTCTTACGGAGGCCGATATGCTTTCCCAATCCCACCCCCAACAAAACCATCTGATGTTTGACCGTGTGGCCTACAACCACATCAAAAACGGCTACTTCCCCACCGATGAAGCCACGCTGGCAGGCATTACCGACCGCTTGGACATCGGCGGCGGCGAAGTGCGTATTTTTGACCCGTGCTGCGGCGAAGGTCTGGCACTAGAAACGTTAGCTGATTATCTGACCACCTGCGGCAGCCGCTGCCGCACCTTCGGTATCGAACTGGACAGACAGCGTGCCGATGCTGCCGCGCAGCGTTTGGAGCACCTTGTCCGCGCCGACATCGAAAACTGCATCTTGCAGGCCAAAACCGTCGGGCTGCTGTTTCTCAACCCGCCTTACGGTTTTGCCGCCAAAGACCAGTTGGACAACCGCAAGGCGCAACGGCTGGAAGAGGTGTTTTTCGCCAAAACCGCAGGCGTGCTGCAAACCGGCGGCATTCTGGTGCTGATTGTGCCCACGCAGGCACTGACCGAAGGCTTCTGCCGCGAAATTGCCTCCTACTTTACCGATATACGGATATTCAAAGCAGGAGTCGATACCTACCGGCAGGTGGTCATTATGGGCATCAAAGCCGCCAACCGCAGCCAAATCGGCAAGAAACTGGTGCAGCAGCAAACCCAAACCCTGCTGGCTTCTGAACATGCCGAAGACATCGGCAGCGAAGCGGACTGCTGTTACGAAGTACCGCCCGCTGCTGTCAAGCCGTTCAAGCCACTGTGCTTAGAGGTTTCCTCCGACGTGCTGGCCGAAGAACTGCCCGCGCTGCATGGACAAACCCTGTGGCCGCACTTCGGACACTGGTTCGGCGCGCATCTGGTGCAGGAAAAACGCCGCCCGCTGTGTGCGCTGGGGCAGTGGCATTCCGCGCTGGCCCTGGCCGCCGGACAGGTCAGCGGTATTGTTACCGCTGCCGACGGCCGCAGGCTGCTGGTCAAAGGATCGACGCACAAAACCAAAGTGGTAACCACTGCCGAGGAGTATGACGCGCAAGACCGGCTGGTGGTAACCACCACCGCGCTTGACCGCTTTGTGCCGAGTATCCGCGCCGTCAATCTGACCAAAGGTTCGCCGGAATACGGCGAGGTGCTGACCATTCGTTAAACCCTGCCGCCCTGCGGCTTTTATCCAAACCTGCCGCAAGGTGGGTTTTTCAGGCTGCCTTGTTGGTCGAAGGCAGCCTGAAAAACCGACTTTGTTTCACACGCCGGCAGTCGTTTTACTGTCTTGATGCAGCCGTTAAACAGCATCAACCGCATTCGTGCAGTTACGGCTTTTTCTTCAACCCGAGCGGGGTGTCCGTGCCCCGCGCATGGCAGCCTGCTTTTTTCATTAGGAGTCTGTTATGCAAGAAGTTTTATCCAACACCTATATCGTCTGGTTCAAAGACTGTTTCGAGACGGCGGAAGAAGCCGCTTTGGCGTTAAACGGCCAAACGGTTTTCCCGCTGCAACACCCGCAGGAAACCATACAGGACGCAGTCGGCCGTTTTTTGGAGCAGAGAGTGGGCTATGCCAAATCCCTGATTCAACTGGTTGAGCCGGCGGCGGAGTACGTCCGCAGGGAAAACGTTTTTGAAAACACGCCCTGCCGCAGCAGCAACTGCTACACGGCGGCGGTGGTTATCCCGCCTGCCGCAAGGCAGCCTGAAAATGCCGCACTGCCGTCCGGCACAGCCGACATCCTCTATCTGCTACAAGACGTGGAATACGATGTAGGCAGCCTGCCGACCGTGTTGGCCAAGCTGACCGAAAACGACACCCGCTGGCTGTACGGCCGCCATCGTCAAAGCATTTTTGACTGGATGGGCGGCAAAGGTCTCAGCCTGCACGACTTCGGCTACAACGCCGATGTGGTGCTGGAACAGCCGAACAAAGTCTGCTGGGAAGTCGTTTACAACTGGGCGTGCGATACCGTCCGCAGCCATTTGGGCAGCCTGAAATAGCAGGCCGCTCCGATAAAGCACCAGCCGCCTGAAACGGTGCGCCGGATTCGTCCGGCGGCGGTATTTTTACCAACCGGGGCATACGCCCTTTTTTGCCAACCCTGCGGGGGCTTCTGCCCCTGTGGGGCGGCGGCTCCTGCCGTTTAGGAGTTTTTACTATGCCTAACCATGTAACCAACCAAGTCAGCATCAGCGGCAACGCCGAATCGCTGGCTGAATTGAAAGCCGTGCTGTTTGCTTCGGGCATACCGGACAGCAGCGACGACGAAAACATCAGGCTGGTGGTTGATTTCAACGGTCTGATTCCGATGCCCCAATCACTGGACATCGAGGCCGGCTCGCTGACCTCGTCGATGCAGAAGTGGGTTGCCATCGATAAAGAACGACCGGCCGCCGTATTGCAAGCCAAATACAAGGCACTGTATGACAACCTTGTGAAACACGCGGGTGGACAAATCAACTGGAAGAAAGACAAGGTATCCGACGTGGAAGCCTTGTTCAGACAACAGCCCGATTTGGCCGCCAAATGCGGCATCAACTTGGATTACGGCGAACAAATCCGCTGCAACATCGAGTTGTACGGCTGCCCGACCTGGTATGAATGGCGTAACCGCTACTGGGGAACCAAGTGGAATGCCTACCACCAGCATATCGGCACGTTTTCCGATACGGGAATCTATGTTGAGTTTGATACCGCATGGAGTCCGCCGGAGCCGGTATTCGCCGAGATTGTTGAAACCTTCCCCGACTTGCAGTTGGAGGCACGCTATATCGACGAAGGCGGCGGCTTTGCTGGTACGTTTTACGGCGAAGACGGCTGCCTGTACAACGAACCTTGTCCAGATGACGAGTTTGAGGCATTTGCCCGCGAGCATTTCGGCTGGATATACGATGATGAAGACGAAGACGATTAAACACCGCCGCTAGTCTGTTTTTTAACCCTGCGGGTTATCGCACCCGCAAGGGCGTGATGACCCGCTTTTTTTAAGGAGTGCATCATGCCCAATTGGTGTTCCAACCATCTGTGCGTCAGCGGAGATGCTGCGCAAGTGGCCGATCTGGCCTCCAAAACCGTCCGCCCCGACCCCAAACGGCCGAGAGAGCGGTTGTTTGATTTCAACGGCATTCTGCCGATGCCCGAAGCCTTGTCGCAACCTTTGCCGTCATGCTCGTCTGACGAACTCAGATGGGCGCAACTAAGCGAAGGCATGCGGATGTCGCAAATCGAAAGCCTGATTGGCAAAGACCTGTACGACAGACTGGAAAAAAAGCTGTCCGGAACTTTTGTCTGGGCGGAGTTGCAAGTCGGCGAAATCAACCGCCGACTGAAAGCCTTTCCCGAACTGCAAGGCGAAATCGGGCTGAACCCCGAAGCCGCTGCGCTGATTATGCAGAACATCGAACGCTACGGCTCGCCGGACTGGTGGCACTGGTGTGTATCCCACTGGGGAACCAAGTGGAATGCGCAAGACTGCTGCATTAGCCTTTCAGACGGTCTGTTGGAGGTTTCTTTTGAGACCGCTTGGTCGCCACCGGAGGGTATCTATCGCGCCATCTGTGCCGCTTATCCGAATTTGCATCTGGAAGCCAAATACATCGAAGAAGGAATGTGTTTTGCCGGACGCTACGAAAACGAAGGCGCACAACTGTACGACTACCCGTGCAGCGATGAGGAGTACCGCGCTTTTGCTGTTGAGCATTTCGGCTGCGAGTTCTTTGACGATGACGAGGATGAGTAATCCCCTAGTTATAACTATTTGGTTGTAAATATTTTTAACCCCAAGCGGGAGTGCGCCCGCAAGGGTGTTCTCCTGCATTTTTTTGGAGAACATCCATGAACGACTGTACCGCCCTTGAAAACCCTTTGGTCTTCACCCCTTTCTGCAACCCACAGACACGGGAAACCTGCCTGCTGCTGGATTTACCTGCGGAACGCAAAGACGAATGGGCGTTTTACTGTAACGACGAATACGACCTGCCCGTGCTGGATGCCCGCATTGTCATCAATGCGCAGGCACTGGCCGATGCGCTGGCTGTCTATTCGCAACATCCCGAAACCTTCGGCAGTGTTTCCATCTCCATCAGCATCGGTTCGTCCGGCTACGAAGGCAAAATACGCCGTGAAGAGTTGAAAATCGTTATGGCGAGATACATCGATACGTTCTGTTCCGACATCGAGTTTGTCAATGATTGGAGCGGCAGCACCTACTGGCTGGATGCCGACAGCTACTGGCCGGTATCCAACGGGGAAATGCCGGCTTATCTGGCAGATTTGTTGGGCAATGGTTGTTGATTTTTCAAACTATGGGGCGTTTCTGCGGAAACGTTTCCCTTTTTCACAAGAGAGGCCGTCTGAAATTTCAGACGGCCTTTTTGTTGCCCATGCGTTATAAAAAACATCAGACACTTGGCATGATATATATCATGGTTTATACTAATATCAGATTGTAATTTTTTAGGAGACTCAATATGCAGACAGCTAAATTGTTTAACAATGGGCGCAGCCAAGCAGTTCGTTTGCCTGCCGCTTTTCGTTTTGAAGGTGGGGAGGTATTTATCCGCCGCGACGAAAAGACGGGGGATGTGATTTTGTCCAAGCATCCATCCGACTGGGCAGGTTTTATCGGCAGTTTGCAGGCTGCCGGAGTAGAAACGGATACCGACCCATTTGTCCGCCAGCCCGAAGATGCTGCTCCGAACCTGCGCGATCCTTTTGAAGGCTGGCAGGAATGAAAAAATATCTGTTGGATACCAATATCGTCAGTCTTGCCGTACGTGGCAATAATCATGTTTTGAAACATCTGACAAACGTGCCGATGTCCGAACTGTGCATTTCCGCCATTACCCATGCGGAACTGATGTACGGCTTGGCCAAACGCCCAGAAGCACGACGGCTGCACCGGCTGGTATCCGAATTTCTGCTAAGGGTGGACGTATTACCATTTGATACGGCAGTAGCAGAGGTTTACGGAACATTCCGAGCCGGTGTAGAAGCGTCTGGTCGCAGTCTGTCTGCGCCAGATATGCAGATTGCCGCGCACGCACACGGCATCGGAGCCGTTCTGGTCAGTAATGACCGCGCATTTTCCTATATACATGGACTGTCGGTGGAGGATTGGTCGTCAGATGAAGAATAAGATAAGCGTTATGCTTTATGGCTTATTAAGGCTATAATAATCAGCCTAGCTTATTTAAGCCTATTTGAACGGATTTATTACCCTACTTTCCATACTGGCTTACAAAGCATACCTAAATCAAACAAGAGAGACTATGGGAGAAAAATCCAAAATGTCCGAAATAAACAAAATCGCTCGGATTTACTGCCGGGTTTCAACCGAGGAGCAGGACTTATCCCGCCAACTCGGGTTGAAGAAGTGGGCGGAATTGCGCGGTTTCTATGTAGCCAAGGTTTATGCCGAGAAAGCCAGCGGTCGCCATGCCGACCGACCGCAACTTTTGGAGATGATTAAAGACCTGCAAGCAGGCGAAATCGTGATTGCCGAGAGTATGGACAGGTTAAGCAGACTGCCGCTGGTCGAAGCCGAGGCACTGATTGCCCAAATCAATAACCGTGGCGCACGCCTGCTGTTACCGGAAGTGTTGGACTTGCCAGCCGTCAAGGCGGCAGAGGACAGCATGGAATCGATTGTGTTCAAATCTATCCAAGACTTGTTACTGAGAATCCTACTGAAATCGGCCAGCGACGATTATGAGATGCGCCGTAGCCGTCAGGCGGCTGGTATCAGCCGAGCAAAATCAGAAGGTAAACAGTTCGGTCGCAGAATCAGCCAAAAGCGAATTGATGATGTCATCAGCTGCCGCAAACAGGGTTTGTCTATCAGCCGCACGGCCAAGATTTTGGAATGCAGTGAAGCAACGGTTAAACGCATCTGCAAGCTGGTTGCAGACGGGAAATACACTGTATCGAAGACATAACTCAGTTCGGTCGCACATAAAATTCAGGCTGTCCACATATCGGGCAGCCTGAAAACAAGGCGGAATGCCTATGCTATGGTCGTTCGGCAATATCCTTACTTGGACGGAAGCAAAGCGACTGTCGCGTTTTGTCGCAGTTGCGCGAAGTGAACACATAGCGTTGGGAAGAATATTTCGGATAGTCGGGATTGCGGCGGATATAGCCCCATTCGAGCATTTGCTTGTGCGATGTGCCTTGGTCGTAACAGGTAACGCAATGGTTGCCAAAGCGGTCTCCGCCACCGGTTTTTGCGATAACCTTGTCGGTATTATGGTTCAGTTTCTGAACGCCATCGTCCACTTTGGTCGCTACCTTGTTCAGCGGATTGTCTGACCAGTTGACACTGCCATCGGGATTGGTTGAGCAAGCGGTCAAAAGGATAGCGGGCAGCAATGCAAAAAACAGTTGTTTCATAATGGAACTCCTTATCTAGCCTAACGGCTGTGGTGTTGGTGAAACATTTCTTGGATAAAACCATTGTCCAGATGAGTATAAATTTGCGTGGTGGCGATACTTTTATGCCCGAGCAAAATCTGCACGAAACGTAGGTTATGGGTTTCGCGGACAAAATGGGTAGCACAGGAGTGTCTGAGGCTGTGCGGTGTGATATGCATTTCTTCGCCCAAGCGGGCTGCTACCATTTTATGCAAGGACAAACGGATACTGCACGGGCGCAACATTTTACCGCCACGACCAACAAACAAATGGTTGGTTCGGATATTGACCGCCGACGCAGAACGCTCTTTCAGGTAGGCACGAATGCGTTTGGCTACGGTGTCGGTTATCGGTACTAGGCGGGTACGCTGCCCCTTACCTATTACCCGTATCTGACGTTCAGCAAAATAAACGTCGGTCATCAGCAGATTGCTAACTTCGGAGATGCGCAGCCCCGAATAGGTCATCAGTTCAAAAATACACAAATTGCGTAGATACATCCAATGGGGTTGTTTTGGCAGGCACTGCGGATTGTCAAGCAGTTTGTCCAGCACCGACATATCTACTGATTTAGGTAATGTCTCTGGCAGCTTCGGCAGATCAAAACGAAAACGGTCGTAAGACAAATCCAGCACGTTGGCTTTGACCAGATAAGCGATAAAACTACGCCAAGCACAAATATAGCGGCGTATGGTGGTCGCTTTCAATTCGGGATTATCTGCCTGCTTCATGGTAATGGTTTCCATCATGACAATTTCAGTACAAGCTGCCTGAAAATCGGCAATCTCGTGTTTAACCGCATAGTCGTTAAGCCGCGAAGCAAACTGTCGTAGGTTGCTGCGGTACCCCTCGATGGTTCCTTCCGAAAAACAGCGAGAACGGCAGTGATCCAAAAAACCGTTGATATGTTGATGCAGCTGATTTGAAATGTTAGACTTTAACATAATGCTTTCCTTATAGAAAATTAAAGAAAAGGCGGTAATTCCGCCATCATGCAGTCTAAAAGCAGTTATGAGATGTGTCAGCCGCAGCCGGTTCAGTACGAATTAGAAATATGGGACTGGTAAGGGTCGGAACGCTTGGGAGTCGTTTGTTTTACGCGGATTTCAGGTGTTGCGGAAACTACAACAGTTTTTCTGCCGGTTCGGTTTTCAGTCGGATTGTTTCTTTCCTTGTTTTTGAATTCCCGAAACAGTGCCGACACATTGGACACATAATTTTGGGTCTCGGCAATCGGCGGAACACGGTATCCCGCTTTAATTACCCGACCGGGACCGGCATTGTAGGCGGCCAGAGCCAAATCTGTCCGACCGAACTGACCGAACATCCGTCTCAGATAACGCGCACCCGTACGGACAGAAACTTCCGGCACAAACAGTTTTGCAGGATCGATGTTCAAGCCCCTAGCCGTTGTCGGCATAACCTGAGTCAGACCGGAAGCCTGTTTCGGCGAAACCGCTTTGTGGTTGTAATGGCTTTCATAGGCGATTAGAGCTTTGAGCAGTGCTGGCTCCACCCCCTCTTGTCGGGCAATCCGTTCGATGGTTTGGTGGTGTGCCCAATAGTTTGCAATCATCGTCTGACAGGTATTTGACTTGGATCGTCCTTTTAAACAGTCGCTGACATGATCGGCAGAGGCAGCCTGAAAAGGGAAGGCTGACAGCAGCAATAAGCAGATACAGAATGGAAATTTGGGCATCTTGGTTTTCCGAGGTGTAATTGAAGGAGTAACTAAATGAAACGCAGATACAATCCCTTATTTGCTCATGAAATTAACAACTTTTGGCATCATTCCAGACCTAATGTCGATAATGGCGAAGATGTTATTCAGGTACTTAAAAGGAATAAAGGTCTAAGATTGTTCGTTATTCTTACGCTGGCTTTGGCATTGTTACTCCATATCCTGAATTAGGAGATGATCGTGAAACCGAGCCGCATCCTGATGATTGGCGCATTGGCTTGTTTGGCTTTCCCTGCTATTGCTGATTCTGTGAAGAACAAAGTGGACTTTGTTACCCAAATATATAGTATTCCTATCGGCAGCAGAGACATTGAAAATGTACAATTCAGCAAGGAAATCCAATCACTTGAAAAACGGCGTGATTGGATTAATACGCGCCCCGGAAGCCTTGGGTTAGATTGTGAAGCGTTTCCTGAAATTATTCCGGGGAATGCTGGCATTGAACCTGATTTTTTTAAGCATCCAGTAAAAGTTACCGCGCTTCGTAACGGTCGGATTAGAGCGGAATTTTTTAACGTAGGGGAAAAACAGCAAGTGGATTTGGCTGTTAGTTGTTCTAAAAAATTTTGTCAGGTTGATGACGTGTTTTATCGCGGAATAAGTTATAAGAACAGTTTAAAGCAATGCCGTTAAAAATAGAAAGGCTGTGCTGTTATGCACAGCCTTTGTTGCAACTATTTATTTTCTAGGGCTAGTAGACATCCGCACGATTGTTGGTGTTATCCCATGATAATGTCTGTTCGGATAGATACTGTTTTGAACATAATCGGATACCCATGCACCTTTCCCACCGTTGGCCTTTTGCGACCAAATGGCGGCGTGACCATAAATTCCGCCTCCGCCTTTTGTTTTTCCATGTGCAGCAAACGATAGTACATCTCCATCTCGGGGTACATAGTTCTGATCATAAGGCACTTTTACCCAACCAAGCTGTACTAAATTATTTGCAACATCTTTACCATGTCCGTGTATCGGTATGCCTTGTGCTTGCAGACCGTTATTCACATATTCGGCACATCTCTTGATACTTTTAGGGCGTGCATGAGCCAGTGCATAATCTGCGGCAGCTGATGCTTTGGGAGCAGATGGTGTCGCATGACTGGCAGTTCGCTGGTTATTGCTATCGGATGAATTGTGTTGCTCATGCGATATTGGATGGCCGATCACTTTTTCAATCGGCACGCCGTCAACCGTGCGATGCCCCATATCCTGTATATTAAATGCCTTCATCTGTTTCAGGTTTTCCTGTACCTGTTTGATGTCGGCACTCAACTCAGGGTCAATAACATCTCCCATACCAGTGCCGTTGTTCTCTTCAACTCCAGCAAGTTTGCGGAAAGTTTTACCCAGCCCCATTGAAAGAACTTCCAGTGTTCCTGCACCATATCCGAGAGCCGCTCCGACGTAGTCTTTTTGATCCCATTGCTCGCCTGCCGCATCCCATGCCTTAAATGCATCGATTAAAGCATAGTCCTGTGCCTGTTCCGCCACACTGCGCAGATTGTATTTCTCAATAACCCGGTTATTGAAATTTACCATTTCTTTAAATTTGTCATGGTTATGCGCCATGATTTTTGCTTCGTCTTGTGGCGACATATCTTTCAAACTGCTGGCTGCATGACCGGGGTCGCCATAGGCTGATTGATTAAGCCCGAATAAATCGTTGCGTAAATTGCTGTGATCGATCGGGTTGGCAAAAGCACTTTTAGAAAGATTGTCAGTCGATATGGGTTGGTCAATAGCCGAGCGGTTGCCCAGCAACATATCGTGCCGGTGTTGCTCAACAGACAGCGCTCCGCCTGCCATTTGCGCATAGGCTTGGGCATGACCGGCCGGATTTTCTTGTGCTAGGTCATGGATGGCGGCATACGCGGCGGAACGTTCTCCGGCGTTGGATGAAGAGGCCAGATTCGCCAAAGTTGAGAAATAAGATGCTGCGTTGTCGGATGCGTTATGTAGTTTGGCTGCCGCGCTTTGGTCGTATTGGGCAGCGGCATTGGCACCGCTTTCCAGTTGGTGGTGCGCGTCATAAGAGTTCGCAGACAACAGTGCGGAAAACGCTCTTTGATCCAGCTTGGTACTAAACCCGTTACTGAGGGATTCGCTGCTGGCTTGGCTGAGACTGTGAACCCGTTCACGGGCATCACTCAACTGTTGGTTAATGGAATGGCTCAATTGCTGGCTATCCATTGTTCCAAACTGAGAGTTAATACCATTAGTGCTGCTAATGTTTTTACCTTGTACGAATGCATGGTCTTGACCGGTACTGTCTTTAAAGGAAATCGTATCATCCCTGTTTCCGTCGGCACCAAAACCAATCGTAGCACCTTTTCCTGCGTTGGCATTCGCACCCACAACAAAGCTCTCCCCAGTCTGGATTGCATGATCTCCCTGCTGGGCAAAACGGACACTGCTTTCCCCTTTGTCGTTTTGGGCATATACCAAACCGCTTTGGGTAACGATACCGTCCGTACCGATTTTCGCCAATGTCATCCCATCGGCTGCGCCTTCCAGCATCTGTATTTTTGCCGCTTCTGCCTGCATAGCGGTATCAACATAGCTCCGATCTGCCTGCAAATTGATTTCGGCATGGTGGTTTGCTTGGGCATCGGAAACCCGATGCATTTCGAATCCAGATGTAGGAATCGGACCGGCAGCCGTGCTGTTGGCAATCATACGACTCATGCCGATAACTTCCGACTGATCGAGTGGCGGGGTGGCTTTGGTTTCGTCCACATAATCCTTGCCCACCATATTCGCACGCTGTGCCAGCTGCACCAGTCCGTAAACCGAACCAGAGAGCAGCGACAGCATAATCAGCGGTGTCGAAGCCATCATGGTCGAGGCTGAGGCGAGCATGTCCTGCGTGCCGTCGAAGATGTTTTGGATAACGGCAGGCGAATACACCTGCAAGGGATTGTCGGAGGCGGAAATGGTCATAATCAGTTCGCGCATCCGGTTGTTGTAGCTTTGCAGCATGTAGTAGGCAATCGCGCTGTTGAGCGGCAGCCAGGAATTGACCCATGCGGCAAACAGCAGGTAGCTGCCCAATACTCGGATACCGCTCCACCCCATTACCAGTACGACAAAAATCACAATCGGCGACATCACGATGTATATGAACATCAGGATGTTCATGCCGTGTCCCATAAAATTCTGGTAGAGCGAGGCCTCGCCGGCGGCATCTACCGCTGCCCGGTTGCGGGCTTCGGTCATCATATACGCCTGCCGTGCGCAGTTGACATCATTGCCGCCCAAACACTGCTGCACGATGTGTGAGAACACCATATTGGCTTCAATTTCAGCGGCATTAACCGCGTTATAGGCAGTAAACACCTGTGCCAGTGCTGGCGGTTGCAGTTCGCCTTTTTCAATTTCGCTGCGCACCATTTTCAGCAGAATGTCAGGATCGTTCACGCCCATTGCCGCTGTGCTGCGCGAAGCGTTGCCGCCCGCAGCCAGTGCCATTGCCGAGGGAAGCTGATCCAATTCCTCTTGGACGGACTTGTAGCGTTGCGCCAAATCGGTGGTGCTGCCTTTTACGCCAGAAAGGTTGCGGCTGTTGGACGCAGCCACCGCAGTGGGCGAATACTCTTTACCTGGGAGATTGGCCACTTGTTTGAGCATCATCAGCGAGATGATTTTGCCTGCTTGGGCGCAGCCCACCTTACCAATTACTGGCGGCGCGCCTTCTTTTTCAGCGGGCAGGGCGATATTGGTTACCCCGCTCTGCTGCCCGCGTGCCAGCACATTGAAGATTCCACCTTTGTCGGCATCGCCCCAGCGGTCGGACCAGTTGCACACTTGGGAGGCGTTAGCCAGATTGGCCAACAGCAGGGTGTTGTCTGGGCCGGAGAACTGGTTGCGCAGGCGCAGCACCGTTTTGAGCGGGCTGAAATAGCCTTCCGCACCGTGGGTCAGAAGACCGCCCTGCGGCGCGGCAGTGGACGGACCGGACAGCGAGGAATCGGGCAGTACCTGCATACCGGTGTCGTAAATATCGGTCATTTTTTTGGAAACATAGGAGAACAGTGCCAGCGGATAGACCACGCCTACTGGCACATGGTCAATTTTGCGGAAACCGACTGCGCCGCCGCTGTTGCCGCCGCCCGCATCGTAGTAGGAGGCGATCCAGACGGGGGTTTTTGGAATAAACATCGCCGCCACCAGCACAATCATCAGGAAGTTGTTGCCCGGCTGCATGGTGCGGCGGGTAATAAACTGTCCCAGCATCGCACACAGGGCGAGCACCGAACCCAGTATTAGTAGGCTGACCAGCGGCGAACCGCTGCCCATGCCGTTGAAGAACATCGCTACCGCGTTCAGCCCTTTGGCAATCACATCAACATCGCCAACCACCCACAGCGTCATAATGTCCGAAGGCGCATCGGTATCGACGCTTTCGGGCAGCGCGTCAGCACGCGCGGCCACAGCGATAGTCAGCAGCAGCAGCGGCAGCCACAGGCGCATCAGGGAATCAGGCAGCCTGAAAAGGGCGGGGTTTCTGGACGGGACGGACATGGTTTTCTCCTGTTCAGGCAGCCTGAAAACCTTTTTCAGGCTGCCTGTGCGTCAAAGCGTTTTTTCAGACGGCCTCACTGTGCTTTCAGGCCGCTGTTGTTGCCGGTCAGTGTCATCGCACTGGTAACTAGGGTAACGAAATTCTGCTGTGCGGCGGCGCGGTAGCTGCTTTCGCCGTAGCGGGCCGTTTCGGCTTCCAGTTTGTCCAGCTGCTGCTTCTGCGCCGGCGACATGGCGACGATTTTCTTGCCGTTGCCCGTGATGTTGGCCGAATAGGCGACGGAAACGGTTTTGTTCATCGCACCGACCAGCTCGGCCGCCATCTGCTCGCCGTAGAATCTGGCCGCCGCATCGGCAGCCTTAACCGCCGTCTGGCTGCCTGCCCTTGCGGCCTGACTGAGCACGTCGGATGCTTCTTTTGGTAACTTTTTCAAAAATGCCTGCTGTTCGGGGGTCAGCGTCTGCGCGTTGTTATCGGCGAAGTAGGCCATCAGCGAGCCGGACTGGATTTGTGTCGCCACCGAGTCGCCCATCGCATTGCTGTCGCCGTAGGCAGTCTGTTTGCCAATCAGCAGGTTAAGGATGTAGCGGTAGGTACCGGGGAAGGAAGAGTCGGCAGTGGACACATGCTGACAGCTGTCAGCTTTGGCAGCGTTGAAGTCTTTGCAGCGGTATTGTGTCAACGCAGCATTGCTCGGCGCACCGTTGACCACATCGGCAAACGTCCAAATCGGGGCGAGATCTTTGTCGGTTTTTTCCTGCGATCCTTTGGTGAATTTCCCGCCAGATGCAGAGGACGAAGCATCAGCACCGGTCAGCAGAATCTGCGTGCCATACAGGCTCATCGCCATTTCCAGAAAACCTTGATCGCCGCCGTAAGGGCGGGTGTCAATAACAGGTTGCGCCCCGCCGAATACGCCGGCCGAAACAAGAGTGTTCATCATGTTGTTGCCGTAGTCGGTGGACTGGTCGGCGGCATCGTCCGCGCGGTTGGCGTTTTTGCCCTTGTAGCTGCGGCTGTCGTTGGCTTCGGCAAAGTCTTTTGCTGCACCGGACGCGGCAGCGGAAACGGCTTCCTCGTTTGCCTTGCTATCATCAGCAGCAGCGGAAGGATTGCGGCTGCCGCGCAGGTAATCAACGGCGGCCGTGCCCAGCTGGCAGGTGTTTTTGGCCGCGCTGTTGATTTTGGTTGTCCAATCCTGCAAACCGGACATGATGTTCTGGCAGGGTGGACAGAGATTGTCCAAGGCGATTTTGGCCGCGTATCCCGTGCCGTTGGCGATGATGGCGCGAATCAGGTCTTTCAGATTTTTCTCGGAAATCATGGAGAAGCTGCCAAAATAGGCATCGATACCGCCGCAGCCTGCCGAAAAACGCGGTGGATCAAAGGCCATGATGTTGAAACTGCGTACCGGCGAGCGCAGCGACAAGCCGCCGAGCGTGCCACCGTAGTTGCCGTTCACGCCGGCCGCTGCGGGCGCGGTGCTGTTCCACATTGCATCCATGCCTTTGCCGATGTCCGCACCGGCGGCAGATGCCGCCCACAGCGATGCGGCTAGAATGGAAGGCATATAGCGTTTGAGACCGTCTGAAAATGTTTTGCGTCGGGTATTCATGCGTTTTCCTTTACATCCGATTACGAATCAGTCCGTTGAGCATTCTGACCAGCTCATCGGGATTTTCGGGATTGCGGATTTGACGGCGGGCTTTGGCGATGTCTTGCGGGGTCAGCACGCCGCGCTCTTGCAGCCTGGCCAAGTCGGTCAGTTCGGGCGAAGCCAGCTTCATATCAATGGCGGCCAGCACGATTTTGTCTTCCAGTTCCGACTGCGACATCGCACCGTGAGCAACAATCGCCATCTGCTCCGGCGGAGCAGCCAGCACCACCGCCGGCGTCAGCTTGATGCCCAGCGTGCGGGCACGGTTGCCGCCCATATCAAAACGCAGTTTGTCAGCCGTCATACCGCTGATCACGCCGCCGTCGGTGCTGATATAGCGCACCTGCAAGCCGTATTTTTTCGCCAGCATCTGCACCACAGCATACTGGCTGTGGCAGAAGCGGCATTTGGAATCAAAAAACAGCCACAATCCGGCTTTGCCGGACAGGTCGCGGATAATGCTTTCCTTGGCTTGGGAAATTTGCGACAAAGCCTGCGCCCGCGCCATCGCAGCAATCGGGAAGCGTACCGATTCGTCCAACATCGGGTCGTTGCGCACCACACGCTCGGAGGCATCGGCAAAGTTCATCGACATGTCCACCATCAGGCGCGACATATATTTGTAGGCGCGCACGTTCTCGTCGGTGGGATTAGTCATCGCACGGTCAAGCAGCACCGGCAGTTGGGCGCGCACCCATGCCGCCGAAAACGGTTCGGGGGCAGCCTGAACAGGTGCGGCGGCTGCGGGTGCAGCGGGCGCGGACTGTGGTTTGGGCTGCTGCTGCGATTTGGGTTTCGCTGCGGGTTTGGGCGCATCGTCCTCATACCACAGCCAGCCCTGCGGTTTCGCCTTGCGGTAGGCATCGGCGGACGCTTGTCCGGCGGCCAGCATCAGACAGACGGCCGACAGGCAGAGGGCGGTGCGCAGATACGGTATCCGTTTCATGCTTATTTTTCCTTTTCAGCGCGGCGGCAAGGTGTCGTTGACCGGTTTTTTCCAGTCGAAACTTTTGGGGACGGTGGTATGGGTGGTCAGCCACGAGCGTACCTGCGAGCGCACCTGCTGTTGTTTCGCGGCGGGCAGTGCAGCCACCGCCTTTTGCGCTTGGCGGGTGTAGCGTTTGTCGGCGGTCGCCGCCAGCATCCACCATTTGGCTGCATCAACCGGATCGGCATCACGCAGCCTGTCTCCTTTGCCCTGATACTGTGCCAATGCGACCATCGCGCCGGTATGCCAGCGATTGGCTGCCTGCAACAACAGCGGATAGGCGCGGTAGGGGTTTTGCAGACCGCCTCGCCCGTTAAGGATAAACATGCCGTAGCCGTACAGCCCTTCCGGCGCGTTGGCTTTGGCGGCGCGTTCCCAATACTCGGCCGCCGATGCTTCGTTTTTCGCCACACCGTAGCCGCGTTCCAGTATCTGCGCGGTATAGACTTCCGCCGGCCAGAACACGCGCGAAGCAACCTTACTGCGGTAATTCTCGGCAGCCGTTTTGAACAGGCGCAAGGCTTCCGCCCCATTGGCTTTCATGCCGATGCCGTAGTAGTACATCAGCCCGAGATTGTAGGCAGCCAGATAGTTGCCGCCGCCGTCTTTAAGTGCGATGCGGTAGGCTTTGGCGGCTGTGGCGGTATCCGCTCTGCCGGAGAGTCCGGGCAGGCGACCAGTGTGTGCAAGGTAGCCGTACTGCACCGCCGCCCAGCGGTTGCCGCCGTTGGCAGCATTTTTCAGTTCCAGCGCGGCGGTGGTATCGCCGTTTTCCGCACGCTTGGCCAAAGCCAGCGCATAGCTTTGGTCGTTTTGCCAGAGCTGCTGTTTTGAGGGCTGTTTGTTTTGCGTACTGCCACTGCGCGTGCCGTGCAGACCGCCTTTGCCGAAGGCGCGTTCTTGGTCATCAGCCGCCGCCGGTATGCAGACGGTCGCCAACAGACAGAGCGGCAGAATTGTTTTCATCATTTTCATCTTGGTTTCTCACTTAAATTCGCAGCAGTCCACCCAACGCCACATCAGGTAAACCGCGTCCGAATCATTTTCGTTCAAGGCTTGGTCGCTGCGTCCTAGTGCCCAGGCAAAATTGCTTGCGCCCAAGCGGTGTGCCCCACGACCGCCAATATTGGCGAAATCGGCCACTTCGCCGCTCAACATTCCGGCCGGACTGGTTTGTCCACCCATGCCGCCTTGTCCGCCGACGCTTTGACCAGACTCGGGATAAGGAAACAGCATTGATGCCTTGAATTCCGATTTGCTCGGATACGGCACAGGCACTGGCGAGCACAAGGCTTTATCGCCAACTGTTGAAACCGAGGCATAGCCACCGGTGCGGTTGGACATCATCAGCGAACGGTTGAAAATAGTGGAAGTACCGATAATGCTGTTTTTGGCTGCCGACATCGAGCCGGCGGCGGGCAGGTTGTTGCCCATACAGCCGCCCAACCAGTAGGCGGCATCGTCAACTGGCCCCCAGCCGATGCCGGTGGTGTTGGCAATACAGGACGCGCTGTGCGCCGCCAAATCAAACAGTGGCTGGTTGGCTACCGTACCCAGCGCAGCCCACTCGGGGTAGAGCAGGTTCATCAGCACCGGGTCTTTTTTTGACCACGAAATCTGCGATATTGAAGTTTCCAGATTTTCCCCTTTGTGGAAACAGCGCGGATTCCAGTTGTAGGGGTTGAACGGGAATGGCCAGCTGTGGACGTGGCGGAAGGAAGTTTCGTTAGGCTTGGCAGCCTCTCCCGCCGTCATAAGCGTAGTCGGTTGCAGTTGACCGATGCCGGATACCTGCGCGATTTGTTGCAGTATCGGTTTGACCGATTCGCCGTACACTGGCGAGCAGGAGGCTTCGCGCACTACTTCGACAAAACGGGTCGGCAGCCACATACCGCGCGTGTAGCCGTAAATGACATAGGGTTCCTTACCGCATTTGCAGATTGATTTTCTGGTGGCTGTTGGTGGCGCGGGCACGTCGCTGCTCATCACCGTGTCGCTACCCATAATGCGCAGCGGAAACGCCGAGTCGTAGTTGAAATTCATCAGCGTGTTGTAGCCGGCACGCGAACAGGTCAGACCGGTAAGGCTGCCGCCGGATGGCGTAGCAGCGTGCAGGCCGTCTGAAAACAATAATGCGGCAGCCAGAACGGCGGCGATTTGACGGAAAACATTCATGATTGGTCCCTCAATCGGCAGGCGGGGCGGACACGATGCGCCAGTCCGTCCCCTGCTGTTGCAGATAGCTGGGGACGCTGCGCAGCCCGAGCCGTCTGATTAGTGTCGGGTTGAGCGGGAAGGCGGACGGCACAGCTCCTGCCAGCCTGCCCAAACGGGTGTACAGCACCACCGTCTGCGGCCGTTCGCGCACGATGCGCTGCGCGTAGCGCACCTGACGCTCGTCCCGCCCGTCTACCGCCACCAGCGAACGGCTGCCCTGCGGGTCAAGCGTCAGTACGTTGAAATGGCTGCCGCGCGGATAAAGCATTCGGCCGCTTTGCGGATCGCGGATGTCAAAACCGGTAATCGAATACGGGGTGTAGAGGCGGCTGGACGCTTCCTGTGCCAACGGCAAATCGGTGCCGCCTTCCAGTTGCCGCGCGGCAGACTGCACCGCCTGTTTGGCTGCGCCTTCCCAGTCGAAACGCGCGGCTGCTGCTTTGATGATTTCGGTCTGGTCGGGTTCGGATACACGCCACTGGCGGCTCAGGCGGCGGTTGAATTCGCGCCTTTTTACCGCTGCCACAGCTTTGTCCAATGTGTCTGCTCCCTGCACCAGATACCATTTGCCGCCGTCGCGGTGCAGTACCGCCGGCGCATAGGCAATCCGGTAGCGGCGGAAGGCTGCGGGCAGCACCATAATCTGCGGCGGGTTGCGCTGTGCCGCAGGCGGCAGCTTGCGCAGCAGTGCTTCGGCATAGGCAAACGCGCTGTCCGCGCCGCCAGTGCCCCAGCCGCGATACAGGAACACTGTGCCTTTGCGTCCCGCTCCCTGCACAAGCAGTTTCAACAGTTCCGCTTCGGGCATGGCGCGGGAAACGAACACCACGGTATCGGCCTGTGCCAGTTGCGCCGACATCGGGTTCTGTCCCGGCGGCAGCAGCATTTGGCGGTTTGCCCCCAATGTGCCGCCGCCGTTTTCAGGCTGCCTTTTCAACAGCAGGTCGAGGCCGTCTGAAAGACTGTCGGCACGCGCCTGCTGTTCGGTCAGCCTGCGTTGCAGGTCAAAGCCGTCTGCCGCTGCTGCCGCGCTAAAACAGCAGATGCAGGCGGCCGCGAACCAGTGCAGCCGGATACGGTCCCCAATAGCGCGAATCCCAAGAGTGCGGTTCGCTGCCGAATACAAAAATTTCATCCTTGCCCAATCTGTATGTCTTGTCCCAGTAGTTGATCGATTTGCCCAGTTTGGTCGCGCCGTAGGAAACGTCGGTCAGCAGATGGCCGTTGATATAGACCCGCCCCTGTACAATGCGCACTTCGTCGCCTGGCAGTCCTGCCACGGTTTTGCCGATAGGTTTGCCCTCGGCAATCACCGGCTCCATACCGCGAGCCGGAAACAGAATCAGATCGCCGCGCCGCAGCACCGGTTTGGGCTGTTTTTTGTCAAACCAGTAAAACTGCCACGGCAGGCAGCCCGCCTGCTTTTTCTCGTACATCAGTGCCCATCTTTCCTGCAACAGCGGTCGTGCCTGCCAGGCCAGCGCGCTTGCCGCGACACCCGACAGCAGTACCAACAGGCGGGTGCGCAGCGGTGGCAGTGGTTTCTTGCTGTTCATCAGTCCAGCGCACTGCCCAGCGCGGAGGCAGCCGGTTCGGTTGGGAGTGTCCCTGTTCCGTTTTCAGGCTGCCTTACCGCAGGCAGTGGGGAAACTGCCCCGCCCGTAGCGGGCAGTGGCTGCGCCGCCGCATTGTTCGGTGTCAGGGTAATGCCTAGCTCTGCGGCCACTTGTGCCGTGGCATCCGCGCTTTCTGGATAGGTCAGCACTGCCGATTTGCGCACAATCAGTCTTCCTTCGGCGGACATGGCATCAAGTTTGGACTGCAAGCCGTTCAAACGGCTTTGCAGCCGCTGCTGTACCGCCACCGGATCGCTGCCCGCACGGGTATCCGCCAATGCTTCTTGGATATAGGAAGCAGCCAGTCGGTCGGAATCGACCACTGTAATTTGGTTCGCGTGCGTGGGGTACAGGCTGCGGTAGAAGCTGTAACCGCCCATCAGCAGCGACAAAAGCAGCAGCGTACTGTTCAGAAAGCTGCTGCCTGTACCAGAAGCAGGTGGGGTGCTTGGGGTGCTTGGGGCACTTGCGACAGGCTGTACGGCTGGTTCGGGGCGTTGTTCGGGTTGGTTCATAACAGATTCCTTGTTTGACGGGGTTTTCAGACGGCCTCTGCGTTTCAGGCTGCCTTACAGCGTGCCGTCGCCGTACAGCCGGCGGGCTTCGGCTTCGACCAGATAGGTGATTTGTTCACCGGCACGCACGCGCCGCTGCAAATCTTTGAATAGTTCGCCTTCGGTGCTGAACAGCACACGGTTAAACGGCGTTTCCACCAGTCGGGCAATGCCTGCGCTGCCGCCGCTGCGAATCAGGATTTCGCTGTACTGCCCTTTGGCAGTCTGCACTTCGCGCATCAGTTTTTCGGTATAGGCATCGGTTTTAATCCAGCCTTTCTCAATGCCTTCTTCAATGGCTTCCGGTGTCTGCTGCATATGGAACTTGGTGTGCGAAGAAGCCATAATCGCCGAGCCGTGCGGCGTGCTGTACACCTGTGCGAAAGTCTGCACCACCACGCCGACCGAACCGGCTTCTTTGCGGACTTTTGAGGCCAGCTTGGCGGTAAAGTCGGCAAACGAGGCATCGGTAATCCGGTCGCCACCCTCTTCGATAATCAGCATTTTTCGGCGACCGCCGGCGGTAACGAACATCTCTTGGGCGATGGTGGTGGAGATGGTCATCAGCACCACGTCGCACAGATGCTTGTTGCCGGTCAGACCGGATAGTTCCAGCACCGTCCAGTCCGCTTCGGTGCGGAAATTGTTCTCGCCCCTGAACCAGCGTCCCATCGAGCCGGTAGAGCCGAAAGGCGACAGCAGTACTGCCAGTTCGTGCTGCTCGCGCATCATTGAACCGGTCTGGTTGTTGAAAAAACGGATAATGTCAGTAATTTCGGCTTGATTGCCCTTGTCGGCATAAACGGATTTGACCGCCTCTTCCACCAGCGCGCGCTGGGTGTCGTTCAAGCCTTCGTTCGGTCGCGCCATCTTGCCGATAATCGGGATAATCAGTTCAATTTCTTCATCAATATTGTCAATACGGGTAAACGGATTGAGGCAGACTTGGGAATCAAAATGGAAGTCAAGAATCTGCGCACCGGAAACCTGTGCGGCAGCCAGATAAGACGCGCCGGTGTCGATGGTCCAGATTTTGGTGCCCAGCGACAGTTCGTCCTGTGTCAGACGCTGCACGGCAAACGATTTGCCCGTACCGGACGCACCCGTCCAAATCCAGTTGTAGTTGAGATTACGGCTGTCCATCAGTGCGTAATGGAAGGGACGGCCCAGACGGGTGGACAACAGCATTTCATTGCCGAAGCCCTGCCATTCGCCGGTTATCGGCAGCAGGTGCGCGGCATGTTTGCCGCCCATCGTTTTGAAACGGTGGGTGTTGCGGATGCTTTCCGCCGATGCGTTAAGCGGAAGCTGGTTGAAGAAGGAAACTTCGGGGATATATTTCTCTGGACGCACCACGAAACCGAAACGTTTGTAATACGAGGCAATCGAGGCTTGGGCACTGCGGATTTCCGCCGCCGAACGGTTGAACAGGCACAGTGTGGTGGTGGCTTCGACCAGATTGCCGCCTTCCACCGTCAGTTGCGCCAGCTGCTGGAAGCCTTCGCGTTTTTTGCGCAGGCGCGGCGACCATTTGAGCATCAGTGCGTTGGACGATTTTTCCACCTGCGTCTGCGAGGCGCGGACTTTGGCTGCCTTTACACCCTGTTCGGGGAAATGAATGGTGGTGCACAACGCATAGGGCATGGGGATTTGCGGCCCGTTGCCGGGCGGATTGCCCAGAAGTTCGATCATGCGGCCGAAATGGAAAGGCTGCTCCTGACCAGGATAGCGGTCGGTAACCAGCATGCCGACATATTGCCGCTCGTCCGTATGGGAAAAACCGGAGAAATGAATCAGGTCGTGGCGGCGGTTGTCCCAGTTCATCCGCGAACCTATGGGGAAAAGCTGCTCGTTCAGCGGACGGGTCTCTTCTACGTCCAAATCCCACGGTTCGTACACCGCGAAATAACGGCGCATGATGCCCATCAGTGCCGATGTGGACAGCATCTCGGCCTTGATGCCCATCACTTCCAGTTGCGAGACGGCAGTGTCGCGCAGTTTGACAAAGGCATCGCATTCGCGCCGGAACGCCGATATTTCTTTTTCGCTGCCGGTAAACGGGTTCTGCACCTTCAACGGCACTTTAAATGTCCACAGACAGTAGCTGTCCAGCATGCGTGTATTGGAAGACGCGGTTAGTTTGTGCCGTGCACCCAGAGCTAGAAACTCCGCCCGCCGGCCGACACCGTGCCGCGCCGTCTGTACCGCCGAATCTCCGGACACGCCGTCGCGCGGCGCGAGATAGCTACCCAGCACCGGATCGAGATAGGGCGAGGCAAATTGGACAAACTGCATTACCGTTCCACCCGGATAGGCTTCGTTCAGCAGCGTAGCCGCCGCGCCCGGAGTTTTGTCGTCCCAGCCGGCCAGCGGCGAAAACATGCATACCGAGCCGATGGCATTGTCTTTTTCGCAGTAAAAAATGCCTTCGTCGTCGTTGCCAGTACTCAGGCTGATGTATTCCCAGCCCAAGTCGCGGGCGGCGTTTTTCTCGAAAATACCCATACTGCCGCCACTCAAAACGGAGTTTCGCCGTCATCCGCCCCTTCGGCGGTACGCGGCGGTTTGAGTGCGACGTTTTCAATGCGCTCGGATGCCAGATTCAGATAGATGTTTTCAACGCGCAGCTTGCGTGCTTTGATTTTTTGACCGTCTTTTTCGTAGAACTCGATCAGCTCTTCGCCTTCCACGATTACGGGCATACCTTTGGCCAATACTTTTTCCAGATGCGGTGCCTGACGGTTCCAGTATTCGCATTCAATCCATTCGGCAGGCCCGGCCGCTTCGTAGCGGCTGCCGCCGTCGGCGGTTTTTTGGCGTTTGTAGCGTGTGGAAGCAACGGAAAAGTTCAACACCGTACTCGGCTCGCCGTCGCGGTTGATGGTTTTGAGGGAAAAATTCTGTCCCAGATTGCCACGGACAGTTGAGAAAATAGACATAAAGCCGTCTCCGTTTCGGGAGACAGCCGGATAAGAAAACCGGAAAAATTCCGATCTGTAAGAATGGGGGTGCAAGGATACTATCCTGCGTTTGTGCTCTTGTCAAGACAAGGGTTTATGCCGAAGCAAAATACCGTTTCAATGTACCTGAACATATTGGCTGCCATGCTGCTTGTTTAGCAGACTTGTCAAAAGGGAGAATTTTCAAACGCAGGCTACCCCCGCCAGTTTCTGATCCTGCCGGTATCCAAATGGATAAAACTGTCATAGATGCCGATACCGCCCGCCTTGAAATGCGCGGCCATATCGGCAAGCTGCCGCAAGCTGATACCGCGCATGGTCAAATCAACGGCGCGGCCGTGGATGTGCATGGAGTTGCGTGCCGCGCCTTCAATCGTGGCATTGCGCCGCGCGGTGCGGTAGGCACTGTTGACGGTAATCAGCGGGTCGTGTTTACCGGCAATCCGCGCCCATTCCTGCAAGCCGTACAAAAGGTTGAGCAGTCCCGCATCGATATTGACGACCGCGTTGCCGTCTTTGGCATCGCGTAAAAACCAGCGGGCAGCCAGATAGCCGTCTTGCAGGTAGCCGCGTCCGGCGGCATAAAAGCGGATAATGCGCCGCTCGCCCGTATCGGCGCGGCGCATTTCCAGCAGGCGGTCGCGCCGCCAGAAACCGCTGTTGTCGGCCAGCGCAAACGCTTCGTCGGAAAACAGAATGCCGGCGGCTGATACGGCTGCGGCGGATAGGAACTGTCTGCGGTTCATTGTGTGTGGTCCGGTAACAGGCCGTCTGAAACCTTTTCAGACGGCCTTATGTCTTTTTTCAGGCTGCCTGTTGCGCTCGTCTGCCTGCGCTTCGGCCACCAGCCTGCGGATCATGTTTTCCTGATAGGCGGTAAATTCTTCCAGGCTGATTTTGCCTTCTTCTATGGCGGCCAGAGCCATCTCCCATTTGGCGGTGGTAACCGGGTCGGCGATGGCACTCGGAATACGGGCAATCAGCCGTCGGCCTTTTTCGGTGGCATAGACTTTGCGCTTTTTCTTTTCCAAGTAGCCCATCTCAAACAGCCGTTTGATAATCGCGGCGCGGGTGGCCTCGGTGCCCAGCCCTTCGGTGCGGCGCAGCACCTTTTTGATTTGCTCGTCGTTTACAGTTTTCAAAAAATCCGACAGGGTCTGCATTTCGTCCAGCAGGCTGGGTTCGGTAAAGCGCGGCGGCGGGGCGGTCTGCTTTTGCTGTGCCTTGCTGCGGCTGCCTTGTACGGCATCTCCGGCTTTGACCGGCGGCAGGGTTTGGCCGCTGTCCTGTTCTTCGTCTCCGTCTTTCAGGCTGCCTTCGGTTTCTTCGTCCGCATCGCCCAGCAGGGATTTCCATCCGGCTTTGGCGGGACGGCGGCCGACGGTGCGGAACAGGTGGCCGCAGCATTCGGTTTCGATAACGGTAGCCTCATATTCGTAGTCGGGGTAGAACTGGGCGATGTAGCGGCTGCGTATCATCAGGTAGAGATCGCGTTCGGCTTTGGAGAGTGCCGACAAATCGGCATTGGCGACGGTGGTTGGAATAATGGCGTGGTGCGAGTGTTTATTGACCTGCGCGTCGTTCCACACCCGAGACGGCCGTTGTGCGTCGGCCTCCTGCAACACGGTGGCCAGCGACGGATCGAGCGCCAATAATGCGGCGAAGACCTGCGGTACTTCGGCCTGCTGCGACTTGGGCAGGTAGCGGCACGGTGTGCGCGGGTAGGAAGTGATTTTGTGTTTCTCGTAGAGCGACTGGGCGGTTTTCAGCACCTCGTCGGGACTCATGCCGAAGCGGTTGCCCGCTTCTTTCTGCAAGGCGGACAGGCTGTACGGCAGCGGCGCAGGCGTGTGTTTGCGCTCGGTGGCGGCGGTGCGGACAGTGCCGCTGCTGCCGTCCAGTTGCGCCGCCAGCGTTTCGGCGGCGTCTTGGTCGGTGCACAGGCCGTCTGAATTTTTCAGGCTGTCCGGTATCTGCCATAGGGCGGTAAAGCTGCCGGAGGCAGCCTGAAAAACCGCAGAGAGCGTGTAGTAGGCATAGGGTTTGAAGTGGTCGATGGCTGCGTCGCGCCGCACCACCAGTGCCAGCGTCGGCGTTTGGATACGGCCGACCGACAGCGTGTGTTCCCTGCCGCGCCCTTCGGCGTAGGCGGCGGTGTAGGCGCGGGACAGGTTCATGCCGACCAGCCAGTCGGCGCGGCTGCGTGCCAGCCCCGCCAGATACAGCCCTTCGGTTTTGCTGCCGGGCAGAATGTTGGCCAGAGCTTTTTTGACCGAAGCCGTATCCAGTCCGCTGGTCCAGAAGCGGGAAACCTTTTTGCGGTAGCCGCAGTAGTCCAGTATCTCCCGTGCGATGACCTCGCCCTCGCGGTCGGCATCGGTGGCGATGACCACTTCGTCCGCCTCGGCCAGCAGTTTTTGGATAACTTTAAACTGCTTGGCCGCGCCTTTGGATACCTCCATCTGCCATGTTTGGGGAATGACCGGCAGCGCGGCGGTGTTGCCGAAATCGGCATACTGCTCGCCGTAGGCAGCGGGCGGCATCTGGCTCAGGATATGGCCGAATGCCCAAGTAACGGCGGTATCGCCCTTGCGGAAATAGCCGTCGTTACGCCCGCCCAAGACACCCAGCACCTTGCCGATGTCTTTGGCTTGCGAAGGCTTTTCGCAGAGAAAGAGTTTCATCAGGCAGCCTGAAAAGCGCGGTGGCTCAGAGTGTGGCGGTGAACATGCCGACAATGATAGCTGTGCCCAGCGTGGCGGCAACGACCACCACCAGCACCGCCATAAAGGCTTTGAACTGACCCATCGTCGAGCTGATGATGGCAATTACCAGCGCAATCAGTGCGAGCAGCAGCCCCATTGAGCCGGTCAGTTTGTCCTGTATCCAGTCCACCATGCTTTGGAAGGTGGTGTCCGAGCCGGCAAAGGCCGGGGCGGAAAGCAGTCCGAACAGCGGCAGCAGCAGATAGCGTGTGTTCAGGCGGGACAGTTGGGATTGAAGGGTTTGAAATTTTCTCACTACGTTTTCCTTGTCAGCTAAAAAAAGGGTTACTGCAAAGGCGCGGGCAGTTCGCCGGCGGGCAGGCTTTCAGGCTGCCTTTGTGCCGGACTGCCGCCCGAGTCCTGCGTATGGGTGTTTTCAGACGGTCTTTGCGTATTGTCGGGCTGTGTCTGCGGCGCGGTTTCCACACTATCGCTTTCTTCCGTTGTCGCAACAGCACTGCCTTCGGAAACTGCCGCGCCCTGTCCGCTGGCGCGCTGTGCCGTTCCGTCCGCCGCCGGAGCAACCAGTGGGGTAACGGTGCGCGACGATTCAATCGCCTGCGCGGCCGAATAACCGACGTTCCAGCGGCGCGGCGTTACTTCGGAGAAGACGCGGGTCGGATAAACCAAGCTGCCGTTGCTGTCTTCATAGGCGTTTACCCACACCCGCAGCACCTGCGCGGGCATCAGCACCGGTTTGGGTTCATATATGGCGGCGGCATTGGGAACAGGCTCGGGCAGGAAGGGCGTGATTTTGCTGCTGCCTGCCACGTTGCCAGAAGCGGGATATTCGCCGGGGCGGTAGTCGTCGGAAGCGTCCCACGCCTGCGCCATATCCATGCACGCGCCCTGTTTGATTCGACCGCACCCCAGTTTGCCCGAGCCGGTATTCATCGAAGCGGCACAGCCGGCCAGCAGCAGGGCGGCCAATACGCTTGAAACAGTCTCTTTAATCATCGTTTTTCCTTTGCATATTCCAGTGAGATACCGGACTGGATCAGAATGTCGCCGGTACGCAGCGGCTGGATTTCAATAACCGGAAAAGACTGCTGCGCGTATTTTTCGTAAATCGATGCCACCCGATCGAAAATATTGTTCAAACCGTTGGCGGCTGCCGTAGTGGCTGCCTGTCCGAACGGAGTGCCACCGGTGCCGATATTGATGCTGTTGCCGCCGCCGTCGCGGTGGCCGATACGGCTGTTTCCCGCTGCGGCGATGCCGATTTGTCCGGCGGTGTTAATCATGCCGATTTTGACCATTTGGGCGATGGCTTTGCCGTCGCGCGAAACCAGCCGTCCGTGCCAGCCGGGTTTGCCGTCTTCGCCAATCAGCGTGCCTTTGAGCGTTGCTTCAACCGCCTTGCCGTCGGAACGGATACAGGTAATCGATTTGGTGCGCACATAGGCGCGCTCGTCGGCCAATTGACCGTAGGCATTGGCGATAATCACGCAGTCGGACAAGTCGCTTTTGAAACCGTTGGCCATACGCCCCAAACCCTTTACGCGCAGCAGAATGGGCATGGCGTTTTCGCCCGAACTGCCTGCTTCGCCGTTACCGTCGCCGGTGGGCGCGTTGATGCCGGAAACGGCGATAACCGACAACTGCGAACCGGCGGGCAGATAGCTGCGCGTGTCATTCGCCGCGCCGCTTTCCTTGCCCACAGCCGGACTGCCGTCTTTATCCTTGCCGCTGCCGCTTTTGCCGCTGTTGCTGGTATGGTTCTGATAGGGGCTGCTGTCTTCTTCCTCCGCAGCCGCAGCAGGCTGCGCCGAGCCGTCCGCACTGGGGGCAAGCGGTGCACCCTTGTCGTCGGGCAGCGTGCCGGGCGGAATAAAGCCGTTGCCGATGTCGGAAGCGGCTTGGTTTTCCAAACCGGTGTTGCGGCTTTCGGCAACAATCTGCCGTACCTGTTCTTCCGTCAGACCACCGCCGTTTTCAGGCTGCTTTTGCGCCTGTTGCTGCTGCATCTGCTGAATTTGGTTGCGCAGCGCATAGATTTCCGCCGCCAGCCCTTCCTGCGTCAGATTGCGCTGGTTGGGGGTTACCACCTGCTCCACTTCGGTCTTGCGGCGGCCGGAGCGCGTGCCGCGCACGCTGTCGGTAATCATCGCGGCAATGGTGGCCAGTATCAGGACTGCCGCCACGCCGCCCAAAACCATATTGCGTTTCTGTTTGCCGCCGGCGTTGTGCCAGCTTTCTTTCAGTCCCATGCTAACGCCCCCTGCCGACCATAATCAGCACGTCGGTGCTCTCACCCGGTCGCACTTGGATTTTCGGGTAGAAGGCCACTGCCACCACCCGCTCGTTTGCGCCGAACATTTCTTCGGCCAGCGTTTGGGTGCGGCCGGTGGTGTTTTTCAGGCGGTAGCGGAAAATATCAAACTCGTTGCCGCTGTACCGTTCGACGGGCGACACGCTCATGCCCGAAGCCATTGAAAAGCTGCGGTGCAGCGGGCGCACGCTGTAACCGACAGGGGTTTTCAGCATCACGATGTCGCGGATAACGGCGGCCAGCTGCTGCGGAAACCCACCCGACGGTGTCGCCGCCCCCGCACCCTGCCTGCCGCCGAGCGACACGGTAATGGTCTGCGAATCCAGCTTGGCGGAGGGAACCAGCGTCAGCGAAATGGGCATGCCGGTCGGGTTGTCGGCATCGGTAATGGATACGAAAAACGGTTTGTCGGTTTTCGGAGTAACCAGAATCGCCGAGCCGTTGGAGCCGAGGTCATAATGGGTTTTCAGACCGACGGCGTGTGCACGGGCAAAAGGCGTGTTGATGATATTCGGATGGCGGCGCGACACCGGTACGCGGTGGTTTTCGCCATAGGAAGAGACAACGGCATGCACGCCGTTTATCCGTCCTTCCTGTATGCCTCCAACCGCAGCACGGGCTGCGCCGCCGACGGGCGCGGTTACCTGCACGACGCGGCGGCGGGCATAGTCCGAAGCCTGCACGGCTTCGTCCGCACGGGCGGCGGCCGCGCACAGCAGGAGGCACGCGATACAGAGGCGGGACAAACGTGGGTTCATAAAACGGCTCCTACAAAACATCGGGGTTGTCGTTGGGTGCGGGCGGCGGCTGCACGACGGAAGCATCGGGCGGCAGTGTGGCAGGCACGGATGCGGCAGGTGCCGCCTGTCCGGCAAAAGGGTCTGCTCCAAGCGGGTTTTGTGTATTTTCAGGCTGCCTTTGCGGCACAGGTGCGGAGGCGGGTACGCTTGCCGACGGTGCCTGCGGGAAGGCAATCTCGCTTTCGGGC
Organism: Neisseria sp. 27098_8_139; assembly: GCF_041433195.1. NCBI lineage: Bacteria > Pseudomonadati > Pseudomonadota > Betaproteobacteria > Neisseriales > Neisseriaceae > Neisseria > Neisseria sp. 27098_8_139. Next base: position 55,265 of record NZ_JAPWBA010000005.1, on the reverse strand, counting down.
ACCTGCGGCACAATCTGAATCTGCGCCCTGCGGTCTGCCGCTTCTTTTTCCGCCTTGTCGGGGTAGCGGTCGGCCCAGGCGAAGGTGTGCGGCTCGCCCGGATAGACGTACCAAGAAGTTACGCGCGGCAGTCCGCCGACCACTTCCATCTGCAATTCGTAGGTAACCGCCACCTGTCCCAGCCGGGTCATGCCGCCCTTGCTGTAAGCAGACGAAACCAGTGTGCCGGGAATAAAGATTTTGCGGCTCTTGGCTTCAAAAATAATGTTGCCCTCCGGTGTGAAATTGCTGACCGGATTGACACCGATGTAGTTCGGATTGCTCTTGATGGCCAAAAGCTGCGGTTTGACCAGCTGCCACACCTTCGGATCAAACAGCGGTTCCATGTTGCGGCCGATAAAGTCCACCGTCCCCGGCGTGGCGGAAGACATAGTGCCGACAATGTAGGCAGCAAACGAGTTGAGATAGTTCTGCGATGCGCTGTCCCAGCCGATAACCGCCTGCTCGGGCAGTTCGCTGGGCGGTTTCAGCACCACCCGTTCGCGCATTCGCGCCAGACTGACCGCCTGCACGATGTTCATAATCAGCAGACCGATGGCAATCAGTCCGAGTATCGTGTTGTTTTCCAGAGCCTTGCGGAAGGTGGTTTTGAATGTCGGCCACTGCATCAGTTGTCCACCCTTTTAATCAGCCCGTTGGCAAAGCGTTTGTTCAGCACGAACAAACCCGTCAGCGCGTACAGCATGTGCATCATGGTACCCGGCAGGGTGTTGCGCTTGAATTTGACATACTGGTAGGACATCCATGCCCCCAGCGCAATTCCTGCCAGCATGCCAAATGCCGTGCGCAGCGCGTATTGCAGCACCACCCCAATCATCAAGCCGACGATAAACACCGAAATATCGTCCGATTCTAAAAACAGAAACTGGGGCAGGGTATCGACGTATTCGGGAAAAACGACGGCACGGTTGTTGTCGCTCATTGTGTTCTCCATTCGCATAAATCGCTGTCGGGCAGACGGGTTTCGCCGAAAATGCAGCGGCGGTTGACCCTTACGCCCAATCCGTCCAGATAACGCGCCACGCTCTCGGCGCGACGGGCGGCCAGTCGGTTGTTGTATTCCACTCCGGCACGCGGGTCGGCATAGCCGGAAAGAGTTACGCCCTGCTGCCGCAGCATCGGGGCGGCACGCCGCAGTGCCTGTTTTTCATACGCGGACAAGACGGCCGAATCGGTGCGGAAGTACACCGTGTGCAGCACCTTGTGCTCTCCTGAGGCCGTCTGAAAAGACAAGGCAATGCCCGCAGGGCTGACCGCCTGCGGCAGCCAGAAATAGCTGCCTTCCTCTTCGTCCAAAATAGCGGCATCACTGTATCCGGTGCGTTTCAGCACCACGATTTCGGTGCGCCGTGCAAGCGGCGGTTCGGGCGGCGGTGTGCTCGTGCACGCCGCCATCAGGCAGCCTGAAAGCACCGCCGTCAGAATTGTTTTGGCCATATTTCCCTTTCTTGTCTGTTACCCTCAGCCACCGGATCAGGCAGCCTGAAAACAGCAGCAGTAAAACCGCATACGCCTTACGCCACGCATCAAACGTGCGGTAGGCATGGGGGCGCAGCATCTGTGCCGCATACACCGTCCAGCCGTCGCGTGCGGCGGGTTTCAGGCTGCCGAAACACTGGGGCAACTGCCCCGCACTGATGGCAAAAGACCATGCTGCCTCTGCCGGATTGCGAATGTCCGCGCTGCCGTAGCGCAGGTTTTCCTGCTGGGGCAGCGGACACAAGGGCGGCAACGGTGCCGTCCACAGCCACAATGCCCACAGCACAGGCAGTGCTGCGGTCAGACACCTAGCGGTGCGTACTCTGCAACACATCGGATACCAGCCCGTTCATCAGCTGTACCAGCACGCGGTAGTCGCCGCCGGTAAAGCCGGCGTGAGTGGTGTAGCGGCCGCCGACGGCGAAAAACGGCGTGGCGGTAACGCGGTAGCGGCGCACCAACAGCATTGCCCGTGCTATCCGGTTCTGCGTCTGTTTGTCGGCAGCTGCGGCGTCGATTTGGCTGCGGGAAAACCCCATGCGGTGCAGCACTTGGGCAAAATCGGCACTGCTGCGTGCCGTTTTTGCCGCTTCAAAGGCCAGCCGCTGATATTCGGCAATCCGCTGCGGCGCAAGGCTGCGTACGATGTAGAAACCGGTGGCCGCCGCGTCCAGCCGTTTGTTACCGGTATAGAGCGGCACATACACAAAGCGAAACGGCTCGGGCAGCGTGCGCCCCCATTCGCCCATGCCGTACCACGTCTGTTCGCAGTAGGGGCATTCGTAGCTCATAAACATGAACACGCGGAACCGGTCGTCAGCATAAGGGCCGACCGCCAGATAGGGTTTGACAATATCCGGCTTGGCGGACTGTTCGGGTAACGCCCCGCTGTTTTCCGGCAGAGCAAACGGGTTGTCTGCCCGCGCTGCCAGCGAGGCGGACAATGCGGCAAATGCAGTCAGAAAACGGCGGCGGTTCACGGTTGTTCTCCTGATAACAGCTTATCCACTACCATGCTGCCGATGGCGCAGGCATCGTCAAAATCAACCAGCCCCTGCGCCGACATTTCCAGCGCAGCTTCGGTCAGCGTGCGGTATTGCGGCTGCGCGTACAGGGCTTCGCGTACCGCCGCCATGTCGTGTGCCAGCAGGGCTTGGCGCACCTGCGGCGAATTGAGGGCGAACTCGATGACCGGAATCCGCCCCGTATAGCCCGAGCGGCAGTTGTCGCACCCGTTTGGATTGCGGCGGTAGCAGGCAGCCTGAAAAAAGCGGGACGGCGGTTGTTCCGCCTCGGAAAGCGTGATTGCTTCGCGACAGTGCGGACACAGCCGGTTAAGCAGCCGCTGCGAAAAAAAGGCCAGCAGCACATCGGCAAGCATATAGCCTTCCACGCCCAGCCCCATCAGCCGGTACAGCGACAGCGGCGCGTCGTTGGCATGAATGGTGGTCAGCACCAGATGGCCGGTATTGGCGGCATTGACCGCCATTTCGGCGGTTTCGCCGTCGCGCACCTCGCCGACCAGAATCACATCGGGGTCGTGGCGCATAAAGCTGCGGATAACTTTGGAAAACGGGCGGTAAACCGGATGAATGCTGATTTGGTTCGCGCCTTTAACCGGATATTCCACCGGGTCTTCGGCGGTGCAGACGTGGATGTCGGGACGGTTGACATGATTGAGACAGGCGTTGAGTGTGTACGATTTGCCCGAGCCAGTCGGGCCGCAGCACAAAATCAGACCTTCGTGCATGGACAGCACCTTTTCCAAGGCGCAGCGCACGGTATCGGGCATATGGACGGCATCCAGTCCGAAATGCGCGTTTTCCTGATTCAGAATGCGGCATACCGTGCTTTGGCCGTAGCGGTTGGGCAGAATGCTGACCCGCACGTCCACCATTGTCTGATTGGTCTGATCCAGCAGCCAGAACGAGCCATCCTGCGGCGATTCGCGGTCGCTGTTGCCGATGCGGCACTTGGCACGGATTTTCTCGTCCACCTCCTGCGAGGCGGCGCGGCTGAACAGCCAGCGGTCGGACAAGGCCATATCGCGGCCGCGCAGCCTGACCATGCAGCCGTTTTCCTGATCGCGGAAATGGATGTCGGACGCTTTGACCGATGCGGCATAGGGAAACACCCAGTTCAAAAAATCCACCACCGGCTTGTCGCCGTTCGAGGTGGAAATAAAACGTGCCGCCACGCCCAAATCAAAGGCTTTGCCCTCGTCCTGCAACAGCAGTGAGAGGGAGGCGGGTTCGTCGGTGTCGGCGGTATCGTGCATGGTTTCCCCAAAATGCCGGCGGGCATACTTTCGGGTTCGGACAGTCGGCAGTGCGGTGCGATGGCACTGCTGACGCAATACTTCTCAATATATTGCGGCGCACGAATGTGCTGACTGCCCGAACCGGAAAATACGCGGCCGGACGGATTGTTTGACAGTTTTTTGACAGGCTTTCGGTTTGAGATGCCCCCATCCTTACCCGGCTGCCTCGGTTGGCGATTCGCGGCAGGCAGTCCTGCCGCACTCAATAACCATTGTTCACAAAACATCATGAAAAATCACGCAACAAAAGAAAAAAGTCCGATTTCCTTTGTTGCTTGACAATACAGAGCATTTTCCTGCATATTGCGCGGTTCGCCTGTTTGCCGCAGTGCATTTTCAAAACCGTTAATGCTTTGTTTTACCGTAATAAAGCAAGGGTAAGGGCGATTATCCAAAAGCCAAAAAGCGGGATGCTTAAAGCACGCATCCCGCTTTTTTTCAACAGCCCCAAAGGCAAAGGGAACAGCCCAAAGGTCAAAGGAAAAAGGATTTAAGGGCAAATGCCAAAAGGCGTTAAAGGCAAAAGGCTTGTTATTCTTTGAATAACAAGCCTTTAAAACGCCATAAAGCCGAAGCATAGGCAGCCTGAAAACGCAAGCAACAATGCAAAAAAACCGTTTTTCACTTTGTTGCTTGCCTGTGCGCGTTTTTGTCCGAAATACTCGCGACATTTGTCCGACGGAGCCGAAACGCCATGCAACCAGAACACTTTATGCAACTGCACCGCAGCATCGAGCGTCTGCATGGCGTTTCGCCGCTGTGGCCGGCGGTGCTGGCCTACCGCATCGCGCAGTGCGGCGGCTTTATGGAGCAGCTGACGCTCGGCGAAGCAGACAGCAGCAGTGTGCTGGTGGCGCAAACTGCTGCCCTTTTGGACGCGCTCCCTGCCGACAGCAGCGACCGGATACTGGCACAGGTACTGGCTGCCGAGTTTGACGGTTTCTACTGGCATGCCTGCGGTACGGCCGCAGGACGCACTGTACACTGGAACAGCCTGCACGAACCTTTTTCCGCCTTCTGCGCCCGCACCGCCGTGTCCGAACTGGCGCAGTTGTCCGTCTCCCATGCCGATGAAGCTGAGGCAGCATCTTGGCTTCTGGCCGCTGCAACAGGGGGCGCATTATGCCGTTGACGTGGTCTGCGGCCGCTGCCGCCGCCGTCATTCTGATTCTGCTCTATTTCTTCTACCACCCCGAAAAACACCCGCCCGCCGCCGTCCAAACCCGCGAACGCCTGCCCGATACCGCCAACGGCAGGCTGCGCGTGCTGGAAGCGGAGGAACTCGTCCGCCTGCTCAAACTGGAACCGGTGCTGGCCAACATTAAGGCCAACCTTGGGCTGTCCGACGAAAACTGGCGGCGCGACGCGCTGCCGACGCTGTATGCTTACATTGCTTTCGTGCAGCGGCTGCCCGCTTCCGAATCGCACCACCACGCGGGCGACGGCGGGCTGGTGCGCCACACGCTTGACGTTGCCGTGCTCGCGCTGACCGCAGCTGCCGCCCGCAGCTGGCCGCCTGGTGCGAAAACCGAAGATATTGCCCGCTTGGGTGCGCCGTGGCGTTTCGGCATTCTGACCGCTGCGCTGTTGCACGACATCGGCAAAACCCTGACCGGCGTAAACGTGGAACTGTTTGAGCACGCCGAAGATACGCAGGGCAGTTTGTGGCTGCCCGATGCGGGTAATATGGCACAAAACGGCGGCCGCTGGTACCGCGTGTCCTTTCCCGAACACAAAGCACCCTACACCCTGCATACCGAACTGGCGTGGACGTTTTTTGCCGCCATCGTGCCCGCTTCCGTACGCCGCTGGCTGGCTGCGGACGACCCGAAACTGCTGCCCGTGCTGAGGCAGTATCTGAGCGGGCAGCACGAAGGCAGCCCGTTTGCCGACATTATCCGCAAGGCCGACATGGCTTCCACCGCCCGCGACCTGAAAAGCGGTTCCCGTCAGCGTTTCGCCACCGCCAGACGCACGCCGCTGATTGAAACCGTGATGGAAACCCTGGTTGAAATGCTCGCCGAACGCGGCCGCTGGTTCAGCACCGCGTCCTCCGCCGGAGGCGACCTGTTTCGGCAAGGCGGCACGGTGTACATGGTGTCCAAACACGTCCCCGACCGCATCCGCGAGTTTCTGAAGCAGACCAAACACCCCGCCGCACCGTCCTTTCCCTCCGATAACCAGCGCGTCTTTGACACCTTGCTGGAATACGGCGCGGTGCTACCCAATCCCGCCGACGAACGCCGCGCTGTTACCGCCGTCGATATTGCCTTTACGCGCAGCGACGGCGAAACGCGCAGCCAGCGTTTTACCATGCTCGCTTTCAAACTGGAAACCCTGTACCCCGACGGCAACTACCCCGCCGAGTTCGCAGGCAGTCTGAACGTCAGCAGCGACCAAAGCCCCGCCCAACGGCAGGACAGGGCCGACACCGCAGCGCAGGAAACTGAGGCAGAGACCGCGCCGCAGGCAGCCGAAATCATTATTCCCGCCGATATTCCGCCCCCGCCGCGCAAGCGTCAGGACACGGAAACAGAAAACCGAATTGGCAACGAAACTGAGGCAGCGTCCGCACCGCAGGCACGCTTTATGGCTGCCGCCGAAGATTTGTCCGAATACCGCGAAGCACAAAGGCAGCCTGAAAACACACACAGGCCGTCTGAAAAACTACCCGCAGGGCAGCCTGAAAACGCAAACAACCTTGCCGACACTTCCGGCGGCATTGACGCACTGCTGGCCAAACACGGTCTGCTTGATGACGATGAAGAAACTGGGGCAGAAAACGAAACCGCCGCTGCACAGCAGGCAGCGGCAGGACAGCCTGAAAGGCCGTCTGAAAATACACAGAAACCGTCTGAAACCGCCCCCAAAAGGCCGGAAAAGCAGGATACTGGGGCAGCAAACCGTCCTTCTCCAAAACCAAAAAAACCGCAGGCCAACAGCGCGGCGGGTTTGAAAGTGTTACAAAAACTGTTTGACGACGGCGCGGACAGCCTGCCGCCGCAGCAAGATGCCGCTGCCGGATTAACCGAAATCCAAGCCGAGCGCACTGCCAAGCCGCCACGCTCGCCGCGTCCGGTCAAAGTGCAGAACCCCGATGCCGCCGTGCCACCGCCGTTTATCACAGAAGAGGACAGGCAGCCTGAAAGGCCGTCTGAAAATACCGCAGGGCAGCCTGAAACGGCGCAGAAGCCGTCTGAAAAACCGTCTGAAAGGCAGCCTGAAAATACTGAAAACGGCACGAATGCTGCCGACGCGCTCGCAGAAACCCGTCTGCGCCAGCAGCAGGACGGCCGCCATTTCTGGATGTGGCTGGCCGATGGCTTGGCGGACGGCAGCATCGTCGTCAACCAAAGCGGTGCACCAGTGCATTTTGTCGCGCAGGGCATGCTGCTGGTTTCCCCCGCCATCTTTCGCGACTACGCGGGCGGCGTGTTCAACAAAAACGACGAAAACTGCCCAGGCGTGCGGGCGCAGCGCGGCTTTGTCGCCCTGAAACTGCACAAACGCAGCAAGCGCACCGCGCTGTTCAACGTTGAAACCGCCAAAGGTAGCAGAAAGCGGCTGTTCTACTGCTATCTGGTACCCGAAGAAAACCTGTACCACATTATCCGCGCCGACAGCCGCCCGCCGAACAATCCCGACATTACCATCGCCGAAGGCGACCTGCTCGATGCGGGTCTGGCTTCGGACGCTGCGAAGGAGTCCTGATATGGGCATTACCATCCGTCCGCCGGAAAACGTGTACCGCAAACCGCATGAGCTGGTCTCGTCCGCTGCCTATCTGTCGGCTGCGCTGGGCACGGTGTTCCTGCCTGTGCCGCCTGCCGCCGTCGCTTTGAGCGCACCGGTGCTGCTGGCCTTGTCTGCCCTGCGTGCCAAGCAGGGGCTGCGTATCCGCCATTACCGCCGCAACCTGAGCCGGCTGTCGTTTTATGCCATGACACCGGCGCAGATACCGGTGTCGGACAAAGCCTTGTTTCTCGGCAAAGGTTTCAAATGGACGCAGACCCACACCCAGCGTCTCCTGATGGCAAGGCTGCCTGAAAACGAAAAACTGCTTGAACCGGGGCGGTTGTACCGCTGGGCAAGGCAGAAGGAAACCGATACGTCCGGCATCTCGTGGCTGACCCGCAAAACTTCGGCGCAGGCATGGTGGAATCCTGTTGCGCCGCTGCCACCGGTGGGCGGCAAACCCGAACTGCACGGGGTGGAGCCGTATGAATCGGACATCTGGTTTCCGCTGGGCGAGCGGGTCGGACACACCATCGTGCTGGGCACGACCCGCGTCGGCAAAACCCGTCTGGCGGAGATTTTGATTAACCAAGACATTATGCGCGGCGATACGGTCATTACCTTCGATCCCAAGGGCGATGCCGACCTGATGCTGGCGATGTATGCCGCCGCCCGCAAGGCAGGACGGCCGTTTTATATGTTCCATCTCGGCTTTCCCGAGCAATCCTGCCGCTACAACCCCATTGGCGACTTTACCCGCATCACGGAGGTGGCGACCCGTATCGCCAACAACCTGCCCGACGAAGGGCAGTCGGCAGCTTTCCGCGATTTTGTCTGGCGGTTTGTCAATGTGCTGGGCAAGATGATGGAGGCGTTGTCCATCAAACCAAGCTATATCCTGATTTATCGCTGTGCGGTTAATGTCGATGATTTGGCGGCGCAATATTTTGCGTCGGTGCTGGATAAGGAATGCTCCGGCTGGAAAGATGAGTTTGAAGAGTTTGAGCTGTCCAAAGCGGAGATGCAGCAGGTCGGTAAGACCGGCCGCAGTATAGAAGCAGTGAAACTGTCGCAGTTTCTCAAACGCAAAAAACTGAACAATGCTCTAAGCGATGCGGTGGCCGGCATTTTGGGTAACGAGCGCAGCTATTTTGAAAAGCTGGTCAGCTCGCTGTATCCGCTGCTGGAAAAACTGACCAGCGGCAAAGTAGTGGAACTGATCAGCCCCGATTTTGAAAATCTGGACGACACGCGCCCGATTATGGACTGGCGCAAAGTGATGGAGCAGAACGCGGTGGTGTATGTCGGACTTGACGCGCTGACCGATGCCGAAGTGGCGGCCGCCGTAGGCAACGCCATGTTTGCCGACCTCACATCGCTGGCAGGGCAGATTTACAAACACGGACACGGCTACGGCCAATCCGGCGCAACCGGCAAGCGCAAAATCGCCATTCATGCCGACGAGTTCAACGAACTGATCGGCAACGAATTTATCCCCATGCTCAACAAAGCCGGCGGCGCAGGCTATCAGGTTACCGCCTACACCCAGACTTGGTCGGACGTGGAAGCCAAAATCGGCTCCAAAGCCAAAGCCGAACAGATGGGCGGCAACTTCAACACCATGATTATGCTGCGCGTCAAACTGGAATCCACCGCCAAAATGCTGACCTCCCAGCTTCCCGATGTGCGGGTGGTAACCGGCACGCTGGTTTCCGGCGCAGGCGACATCGCCAGCCCCGAAGGCTACGAAGACTTTACCAGCAGCAACGAAGACCGCCTGAGCAGCGAAACCGTACCGACGCTGATGCCCGCCGACTTGACCTCGCTGCCCAAAGGGCAGGCATTCGCCCTTTTGGAAGGGGGCAATCTGTACAAACTGCGCCTGCCGCTCCCGCTGCCCGACCCAAATAGCGGCGTACCCGACAATCTTGCCGAAATGGCCAGTCAGATGAGGGAAACCGTCCGCCTAAGCCGCAAACCGGAAAACGACAAAGAAGAATTGTTTGTCGAAGGACGACACTATGGCTAAGAAACCACAACAGGACTTTATGGCAGAATCCCTGCTGCTGCGCTTTCTGACCGCCCCAGTCAGATGGCTGAAAATCCTAGGCTGGGCGGTACTCATTCTGTTCGGCAGTTCAATTTTGCTGCAAAGCTACTTCCACCAAAACGACCTGCTGGAACAGGAACTGACCGCCACCACTCGCATGGGCAGTCGCAGCCTGTGGCAGCAGTGGACGCAGAAAGACGGCGGAAGCGCGGAAAGCAGCGAAACCGGCTTTAACCTTACTGCCAGTCGTGCCACCTATCAGGCACTCTCCACCGTCCTTTACGACTGGATTCCGATCAACTACCTGCTCTCAGCAGAAGCAGATGATTTCGGCTATACCGTTAAAGAACGCTTTCTCGAACCCAACCGTCGCCATCTTGAACGCTTTGACCAAGCCTTGCGTATCATCTCGCTACGGCTGGGCAACGCAGTATTCTTCGCTCTATTCGCTCTCTATCTTGCTATCCCTGCACTGATCGACGGCTTCGTCCAACGGCGCATCCGTCAGGAAAACGCCTCACGCGAAAGCGCGGGCATCTACCACCGGGCAAAATACTGGCGCACCGGCATTCTGTCTGCCGGTCTTCTAGCCTACCTGTCATGGCCGACCGCGACTTCTCCCCTATGGCTGATGCTGCCCGTCGGTGCATTGGAAGCCATGATCTACCTCCAAGCGAAGTTTTTGAAAAAATACCTATAACATTCTTGCAGCAATCGATAATTTGAGTTAATCTCTCCCTGCCGTGAATTTTCTGCTTACGGTATTCTCAAAAATTCTTCAATTCTATTCCTTGGGGGCGAGTATCTAGCCCAACTCACAGAAACCCTGTTTTCAGACGGCCTTTTGATTGTTTGCGTTCTTCCATGTCAAAACAAACGGGAAACAACAATGCCAAAGCGGTTTGACATGATGTTACGACACAAGCAATCCGCTTCTGAATCCGCTATAATCTGCGTTTGACTTTATTTTCCAACGCCTTTTTATAAAGCGAAACATCATGCAAGAACAATATCAGCCCGCCGCCATCGAGCCTGCGGCGCAGAAAAAATGGGACGACGCCCGTATTTTCAACGTCTCCGAAGACGCTTCCAAACCCAAATACTACTGCCTCTCCATGTTCCCCTACCCCAGCGGCAAGCTGCACATGGGGCATGTGCGCAACTACACCATCGGCGACGTATTGAGCCGCTTCAAACTCTTAAACGGCTTCAACGTCATGCAGCCTATGGGTTGGGACGCGTTCGGTATGCCTGCGGAAAACGCGGCGATGAAAAACAACGTCGCCCCCGCCGCTTGGACCTACGACAACATCGAATACATGAAAATCCAGCTCAAAAGCCTGGGTTTTGCGATTGACTGGGAGCGCGAAGTCGCCACCTGCAAACCCGAATACTACCGCTGGGAACAATGGCTGTTTACCAAGCTGTTTGAAAAAGGCATCGTCTACCGCAAAAACGGCACGGTAAACTGGGACCCTGTCGACCAAACCGTATTGGCCAACGAGCAAGTCATCGACGGGCGCGGCTGGCGTTCCGGCGCGTTGATCGAAAAACGCGAAATCCCGATGTATTACTTCAAAATCACGGATTACGCTGAAGAGCTGCTCAACGATTTGGACAAGCTGGAACACTGGCCGGAACAAGTCAAAACCATGCAGCGCAACTGGATCGGTAAATCTCGCGGTATGACCGTGCGCTTTGCTGTTTCAGACGACAGTAAACAAGGTTTGGAAGGCAATTACGCGAAGTTCCTGCAAGTTTATACCACCCGTCCCGACACGCTGATGGGCGCGACTTATGTCGCCGTTGCCGCCGAGCATCCGCTGGCAACCGCCGCAGCCGCCGACAAACCCGAATTGCAGGCATTTATCGCCGAATGCAAAGCCGGCTCGGTTGCCGAAGCCGATATGGCGACGATGGAGAAAAAAGGCGTGCCGACTGGCCGCTACGTCGTCAACCCGCTCAACGGCGACAAGCTGGAAGTGTGGATTGCCAACTATGTATTGTGGGGCTACGGCGACGGCGCAGTGATGGCGGTTCCGGCACACGACGAACGTGATTTCGAGTTCGCCACCAAATACAATCTGCTGAAAAAACAAGTCATTGCCGTCGGCGACAACGCATTCGACGCAGACCAATGGCAAGAATGGTACGGCGACAAAGAAAACGGCGTCTTGGTCAACAGCGGCGACTTGGACGGCATGAATTTTCAGACGGCCTTCGACGCCATCGCCGCCAAGCTGCAAAGCCAAGGCGCAGGCGAACCGAAAACCCAATACCGCCTGCGCGACTGGGGTATTTCGCGCCAGCGCTACTGGGGCTGCCCGATTCCCATTGTCCATTGCGAAAAATGCGGCGACGTACCTGTCCCAGCCGACCAACTGCCGGTCGTTTTGCCTGAAAACGTCGTACCCGACGGCATGGGTTCGCCGCTGGCAAAAATGCCCGAGTTTTACGAAACCACCTGCCCATGCTGCGGCGGCGCAGCGAAACGCGAAACCGACACCATGGACACCTTCATGGAATCAAGCTGGTATTTCTTCCGCTACATGTCGCCCAAGTTCGCAGAAGGCATGGTATCGGCTGAAGCCGCGAAATACTGGGGCTCGGTCGACCAATACATCGGCGGTATCGAACACGCGATTCTGCACCTCTTATACGCGCGCTTCTTCACCAAACTGATGCGCGACGAAGGCTTGGTTAATGTTGACGAACCGTTTGAACGCCTGCTCACGCAAGGCATGGTCGTCTGCGAAACCTACTACCGCGAAAACGCCAACGGCAGCAAAGACTGGATCAACCCCGCCGATGTCGAGCTGACTTTCGACGACAAAGGCCGCCCCGTTTCCGCCGTCCTCAAAGCCGACGGACTGCCCGTCGTCATCAGCGGCACGGAAAAAATGTCCAAATCCAAAAACAACGGCGTCGATCCGCAAGAACTGATTAACGCCTACGGCGCGGACACCGCCCGCCTGTTCATGATGTTTGCCGCACCGCCCGAACAGTCCCTCGAATGGAGCGACAGCGGCGTCGAAGGCGCGCACCGCTTCCTGCGCCGTCTGTGGCGCACCGTTTACGAATACCTGAAGCAAGGCGGCGCGGTCAAAGCGTTTGCAGGCAATCAAGACGGTTTGTCTAAAGAACTCAAAGACCTGCGCCACAAACTGCACGCCACCACCGCCAAAGTCAGCGACGACTACGGCCGCCGCCAGCAGTTCAACACCGCCATCGCCGCCGTGATGGAACTGCTCAACCAATACGACAAAACCGACACCGGCAGCGAACAAGGCCGCGCCGTCGCCCAAGAAGTATTGGAAACCGCCGTACGCCTGTTGTGGCCCATCGTGCCGCACATCTGCGAAACCCTGTGGAGCGAATTGAATGGCGCGAAACTTTGGGAAGCAGGCTGGCCGACAGTCGACGAAGCCGCCCTGGTCAAATCCGAAATCGAAGTCATGGTTCAAGTCAACGGCAAACTGCGCGGCAAAATCACCGTTGCCGCCGACGCATCCAAAGCCGACCTCGAAGCCGCCGCACTCGCCACCGAAGGCGCGGTGAAATTCATGGAAGGCAAGCCTGCCAAGAAAATCATCGTCGTTCCCGGACGCTTGGTAAATATCGTCGTCTAAACCGCTTTTAAGGTTTAGCCATACGGATAAAGGCCGTCTGAAACTTGGTTTTCAGACGGCCTTTTATTTTGGCTTTCAAGCCCAATCGTTATTTTATTTAAACGTAAGGTTTTCAATTAAATCAAAATCATAAAGATATTTTTTGAACCATCGTATTCAAATGCAAACCTTAGCTTTGATAAAAACAAGGTTTAGCCGAATAAAGAAAGGCCGTCTGAAACCCTATATTCAGGTTTCAGACGGCCTTTTTTACTACCCGATTTTATTCGCCGTAATAGGCTTTGGTCAGGATTTCTTCCATATCGGCCACCATGGCGAGGCGTGGGTTGGCCGGGGTGCATTGGTCTTCAAAAGACATCATGGCCAGCTCTTTTCTGCCGTCGAGGAAGGTTTTCTCATCGATGCCCTGCTCTTTCAACGACATTTTGATGCCGACGTTGACCGCCAGTTCATGGCAGGCGCGGGCGAAGGATTCTACGCCTTCTGCCGGTGTGCTGCATGGCAGGCCTAAAGTACGGGCGATTTCCTGATATTTCAGGTCGGCTTTGTAGTAGTTGTACTTCGGCCAAGTGGCAGTTTTCTGCGGACGCGTGCCGTTGTAGCGGATGACATGCGGCAGCAGGATGGCGTTGGCGCGGCCGTGCGGAACGTGATATTTGCCGCCGATTTTGTGTGCCATCGAGTGGTTGATGCCCAAGAACGCATTGGCAAACGCCATGCCTGCAATGGTGGAGGCATTGTGCATATGCTCGCGCGCTTCTGGATCGGCCGCACCGTGTTTGTAGGAGCGTTCGAGGTATTGGAACACGAGCTTGATGGCTTGCAGGGCGAGGCCGTCTGTAAAGTCGTTCGCCAGTACAGAAACATATGCTTCTACGGCGTGGGTCAGTACGTCCAAACCGGTATCGGCGGTTACGCCTGCCGGAACGGTCATGGTAAACGCAGAATCAACAATCGAAATGGTCGGTGTCAGCGAGTAGTCGGCAATCGGATATTTTTTGTCTCCGTCGCTAATGACGGTAAACGGCGTGACTTCGGAGCCGGTGCCCGATGTGGTAGGAATGCCGATAAATTTGGCTTTGCGGCCCAACTCAGGGAAGCGGAACGCGCGTTTGCGGATATCCATGAATTTTTGCACCAAGTCTTCAAAATCGACTTGCGGCTGTTCGTAGAAGAGCCACATGGCTTTGGCCGCGTCCATTGGCGAGCCGCCGCCCAGCGCGATAATGGTGTCCGGCTGGAAGCTGCGCATCAAATCGGTGCCTTTATAGACGGTTTGGACGCTTGGATCGGCTTCGACATCGGTAAACAGCTGGATGGTCACTTTGTTTTTGCGTTGATGCAGTTGATGGGTGATTTTATCGACAAAGCCCAGATCAACCATCGAACGGTCGGTCACAATCATGACTTTTTCGCAGTCTTTCATGTCTTGCAGATATTGGATGGAATCGCGTTCAAAATAGATTTTGGCGGGCACTTTGAACCATTGCATGTTGTTTCTCCGACGGCCTACTTTTTTGATGTTTAACAGATTGACTGCGCTGACGTTGCCGCCGACGGCGTTTTTACCGTAAGAGCCGCAACCGAGGGTCAGAGAAGGCAGGAAGGCGTTGTACACGTCGCCGATGCCGCCGAAGGTGGAAGGCGAATTCCAAATCACGCGCAGCGCTTTGACGCGGGAGCCGAACGTTTTGACCAATTCTTCGTCGGCGGTATGGATGGCGGCGGAGTGTCCCAAGCCGTCAAAGGCAACCATTTCTTCGGCAAACTGCAAACCCTGTTCGGTCGAATCCGCCTTAATCATGGCCAACACAGGCGAAAGTTTTTCGCGGGTCAGCGGCTCGTTCGGACCGACTTCGCGGCATTCGGCGATGATGATGTTGGTTTTTTCAGGCACTTTAAACCCGGCCTGCTCGGCAATCCATGCCGCCGGTTTGCCCACTACCGCAGAATTAAGTTTCGCCCCGCCGCAGCTGGCGCAATTCGCCGTTACGCCGAAGATAAACTCTTCGAGCATGGCTTTTTCTTTTTTATTGGCAAAGTACACGCCGTAAGATTTGAATTCTTCGGCTAACTCTTTGTAAATCTCTTTATCGGCAATCACCGCTTGCTCGCTGGCACACACCATGCCGTTGTCGAAAGATTTCGACATCACAATATCGTGTGCCACCTGTTTGATGTCCGCCGTTTTTTCAACATAAGCAGGTACGTTGCCCGCCCCGACACCGAGCGCAGGTTTGCCGCAAGAATACGCGGCTTCCACCATCGCATTGCCGCCGGTTGCCAAAATCGTTGCCACGCCCGGATGCTTCATCAGCGCGGAAGTGCCTTCCATAGACGGCTTTTCAATCCACTGGATACAGTTTTCCGGCGCACCGGCCGCAATCGCCGCATCGCGCACGATACGCGCTGCGTGGGCGGAACACTGCTGGGCGGACGGGTGGAACGAGAAAATAATCGGATTGCGGGTTTTCAGCGCAATCAGGGATTTGAAAATGGTGGTGGAAGTCGGATTGGTCGTCGGCACAATACCGCAAACCACGCCGACAGGATCGGCAATTTCAGTAATACCGGTTACATCGTTTTCGCTGATGACACCCACGGTTTTCAAATCGCGCAGGCGGCGCACGACGTTTTCGCAGGCAAACAGGTTTTTCGTCGCCTTATCCTCAAACACACCGCGCCCCGTTTCTTCCACCGCGTGCATGGCGAGCACACCGTGTTTGTCCAGCGCGGCGATAGAGGCTTTGGCCACAATAAAATCAATCTGCTCCTGATCCAACTTAAGAAACTCATCCAACGCCCGTAAACCCTTTTCAACCAGGCTGTTTACCTCGGCTACGGCTGGGCTGACGACGTTGTCGGCTGATGCGTTCATGGTGTATCTCCTTAATAAAAGGTGGCAATAAGGTCAATAAATTTTCACTACGATAACTATAAGTAATTTAGTTACATTCTGCTTTGACCTACATCACAAACCATAATTGAACTTTTCAGACGGCCTCTTTATCATTTATTCATTTTAATTTACTGAAGTATAATGATTTTATCCTGACGTAACCGAAGACGGTCATTCTTGGTCGCTTTCCCCGCATATTAAAATAAGAACAGAAAACCAATGTATCAAAATTACATACTCAAAATACAAAGGCCGTCTGAAAATATTTTTCAGACGGCCTTTTTTTGTATTTCTTTTATCGGCTAATGTCTTCCAGCGTACGGCCTTTGGTTTCTTCACCCAATACCAAGATTACCGCCACAATCAGCAGCATAACCAGCGCAAACATCATAAAGATATTGCCGAAGCCGCCGCTGTTGCCCACCATCGCCGCCACTACCATGGGCGCGAGTATGCCGCCGACGCGGCCGATGGCGCCTGCCCAGCCGGATGCGAAGGCACGGAAGCGCAAGGGGTAGAGTTCGGGGGTGTAGGTGTACAAAACGCCCCATGCGCCCAAGTTGAAGAAGGACATCATGCTGCCCCAAATCATGACTTCGGTCGCAGTTGTGCTTTGCCCGAAAAACCATGCGCACACGGCGCAAGCGGCCAGAAAGCCTGCCAGCGTTGCTTTGCGGCCGATTCTTTCCACCAAAGCCGCGGCGGCAATATAGCCGGGCAGTTGCGCCACAATCATCACCAGCACATATTCAAAGGTTTTGACCACGGTATTGCCCTGCTCGACCAGCAATTTGGGCAACCAAGTAAAAATGCCGTAATACGAAAACACGATGCCGAACCAAACCAGCCACAACATCAGCGTGCGCCGTGCAAACGGATGTTGCCAAAGTTGGACGAAGCGGATGCGTTCGCGCGGGGCGGCCGGGGCGGCAACGGCTTCTGTCGGCGGCGTGATGCCCGATTGAGTTTCCAGCGCGGATACCAAACGGTGCGCTTCGTTGGTTTTGCCGCGGGAAAGCAAGTAAGGCACGGATTCGGGAACAAACTTCAACACCAACGGCACATAAAACAGGGGTAAGGCGCCGAATAAAAACGCGCTGTGCCAGCCGGTTTGCGGAATAAAGAAATAAGACACCAGCGCGGCCGAGAGCCAGCCCAAGCCCCAAAAGCTTTCCAGCAACACAATAAAACGGCCGCGTACTTTCGGCGGCGCATATTCGCTGACCAGCGACACGGCGACGGGCAGTTGGCCGCCCAAACCGACGCCGACAAAAAAGCGGCACACCAGCAAAACCGCCAAATCAGGCGCGAGCGCGCACAAACCTGTGGCAATGCTGTACACCACCATCGTGCCGGCAAAAACAGTTTTCCGTCCGAACCTGTCCGCCAGCCAGCCGCTGCATACCGCGCCCAAGGCCATGCCGACAAAGGCAATGCTGACAATCCAACCCAACTGCGCCGGAGCCAGCACCCAATCTTTGCCCAAAGCCGGCAATACAAACGACACCAAGCCTGTATCCATGGCATCAAACAGCCAGCCTATACCGACCAACACTAAAAGTTTGTAATGAAAGCGGGAAGGCGGCAGATTGTGCAGCCGCGTCAGAATATCCATAACTTCTTTCCTTTGTTTGTGTAATATCGAATTAGATTTTATAAATAACTGCTTGAGTTTCAGCGACAAACCTAAAAATAGAGCATTATGTCGATTTTAACATTTATACAATATGCAAAGAATAGGAAGCGCACGTTTTTTTGGCTATTTTTAAATATCTTAATCTCGGCGATAAACCGCATACCATTTTGAAACATAAAACAAGAAATCACTTCAGGCCGTCTGAAAGTCGATGGTTTGGTTTTCAGACGGCCTGCCGTTTTTTGCAAAGGCTTCATGCTTGGGTTATGATGTTTATTTGTAATATGTAAACAGATGATTGCCTGTTTTTACATAACAGGCCGTCTGAACAACGGAGAACGATATGAATGCGGTTGTAATTGCGGTCATCATCATGCTTGTGCTGTCTTTATCGCGCGTGCATGTGGTGCTCAGCTTGGCTGTCGGCGCGTTTGTCGGCGGCTTGGTGGCCGGTATGCCTTTGGAGAATGTAACCAACACGGCCGGCGATGTGGTGCAGCAAGGGATTATTCCTGTTTTTAACGAAGGCCTGAAAGGCGGGGCGCAAATCGCGCTGTCTTATGCCATGCTCGGCGCGTTTGCCATGGCCATCACGCATTCCGGCCTGCCGCAGCAGCTCGCCGGTGTGATTATCCGCAAGCTCAATGGCGGCGAAGGTAATGCGAAAGGCGAAGGTGCGGTCAAATGGCTGCTGCTGGCGATTATTTTGTGCATGGGCGTGATGAGCCAAAACGTCGTGCCGATTCATATTGCGTTTATCCCGATGATTATTCCACCACTGCTGTTGGTGTTCAACCGTTTGAAACTCGACCGCCGTTTGGTGGCCTGCGTAATTACGTTTGGCTTGGTAACGACTTATATGTTCCTGCCTTACGGTTTCGGCGCCATCTTCTTGAAGGACATCATGTTGGGCAATATCCGCTCGGCAGGCATGGACACCAGCGGCATCAATGTGATGCATGCAATGGCGATTCCGGCTTTGGGCATGGTATCCGGCTTGCTGCTGGCCTTTTGGCACTACCGCAAGCCGCGTATTTATCAAAACAATACCACTGACACGGAAGACAACCGTGCAGCAGTGCAACAACAAGAGCCGTCAACCTATCGCAGCTTGGTGGCGGCCGTGGCGATTGCCGTGTGTTTTGCCATTCAGCTTTTGTATGATGGTTCGCTGGTGTTGGGCGCTATGTTGGGCTTTGCTGTGTTTATGATGTTGGGCGTGATGAACCGCTCTGCCGCCAGCGATGTCTTCGGCGAAGGCATCAAAATGATGGCGATGGTCGGCTTTATTATGATTGCGGCACAAGGTTTTGCCGCTGTAATGAACGCGACCGGCGACATTCAGCCTTTGGTCGAACGCAGCATGGCTTTGTTCGGCGGTAATAAAGGCATGGCCGCATTGACCATGTTGTGCGTCGGCTTGCTGGTGACCATGGGCATCGGCTCGTCTTTCTCAACTTTGCCGATTATTACCGCGATTTATGTGCCTTTGTGCATGAGCTTGGGCTTCTCTCCTATGGCGACCGTCGCCATCGTCGGCACGGCCGGTGCGCTGGGCGATGCTGGCTCTCCTGCTTCCGACTCGACGCTCGGCCCGACCATGGGTTTGAACGCCGACGGTCAGCACGACCACATCCGCGATTCGGTTATCCCGACTTTTATCCACTACAATATCCCGCTGATGGCCGCCGGCTGGATTGCCGCGATGGTGCTGTAATATGAGCGATATTCGGGAATTGGAACACCGCGTCACGGAGCTGGAAATTCAGACGGCCTTGCAGGAAGATTTAATCGGCAGTCTGAACGACACCATCGCCAAGATGCAGCAGGCTTTGGATTTGCAGCAAGGCCAGCTGCGGCTTCTGTATCAACGGATGCAGGATAAAGGCGCAAACGGCGAACGCGAACCGTACAGCCTGCGCGATGAGATTCCGCCGCATTATTGATAAACTAAAAAAGGGCGTGTTGGATACATGCCCTTTTCTTTCATAACAAAGGCCGTCTGAAAGTCTATCAAGCCTTCAGACGGCCTTTTAAACAATCAAACCTTACAAACAAGCCAATTCATTGGCCATTTGCTGCTCGACGGTTTCACGTTGGCGGATAAGTTTGCATTCGCTGCCGTCAACCAATACTTCCGCCGCACGGTTGCGCGTGTTGTAGTTGCTCGCCATGCTTGAGCCATACGCACCGGCGCTGCGGATAAGCAGCAAATCCCCTTCTTCACAGGCGATGGTGCGGTCTTTGCCGAGGAAGTCGCCGGTTTCACAAATCGGGCCGACGATATTGGCCGTCAGAGGCTCAATGTCTTTGGTTTCGACCGCTTCAATGTGATGATAGGCATCATAAAGCGCCGGACGCATCAAATCGTTCATCGCCGCATCGACCATCACAAAGTTTTTCTCTTCGCCATGTTTGACGAATTCGACTCGCGTCAACAACGCGCCTGCATTACCGACCAAACTGCGGCCTGGCTCGAGAACCAGTTTCAGACGGCGTGTACCGATCAGTTTTTGAACTTCTTTGGCATACGCGCTCAAATCAGGCACATTTTCATCTTGGTAAACAATGCCGACACCGCCGCCCAAGTCCAAGTGTTCCAACACAATGCCTTCGGTTGCCAGTTGGTCGACCAAAGCCAAGATCCGTTCGCAGGCTTCGACAAGCGGGCTGAGGTCGGTCAGTTGGGAGCCGATATGGCAGTCGATACCGACAATTTTCAAATGGCTTTGTCGGGAAGCATGACGATAGGCCTCAAGTGCATCGGCATAGGCAATACCGAATTTGTTGGCTTTCAGGCCGGTGGAGATATAAGGATGGGTTTTGGCATCGACATCGGGGTTGACGCGCAGGGAAACCGGAGCGACCTTACCCAAGCGCACGGCAACTTTCTGAATGCGGTCGATTTCGGGAATGCTTTCCATATTGAAGCATTTCACGCCTGCATTCAGCGCAAACTCGATTTCTGCTTCACTCTTACCCACACCGGAAAAAATCGTTTTCGCCGCATCGCCGCCTGCCGCCAAAATACGCGCCAACTCGCCGCCGGACACAATATCGAAACCGCTCCCCAAAGAAGCAAAGTGCTTGATGATGCTCAGATTGCCATTCGCTTTCACTGCGTAGCAGACAAGCGGATTTAAAGCGGCAAATGCGGTTTGGTAGTTTTCAAATGCCTCGGTCAGCGCAGATTTGCTGTACACATAAAGCGGCGTACCAAACTCTTCGGCAAGGTGTGTATAAGGGAGTTGTTCGCAGAATAAGGTCATGTTTGTGAAATCTTTTTTAGTCGTTGGTTTGAGTGGTCGGTTCTTTGGCCGTATCGAATTTCAAGCCGGTTTGAATCACGCCGAAGCGCGCCTTGTCGCCTTCTTTGGGCAGGTAGAGATCGCCTTTGTAGCCGCAGGCAGAGAGCAGCAGAGCCGTTGCTGCTGCAAAAAATACGCCGTATTTCATCAGTAAAACTTTCTTCATCATTACGAATGTGGCAAGATTCGGTATCTTAAACAAAAACCACACAAAAAGCCATGATGACCGAAAGCGAATTCATCCGCATGAGCGAAGAATTGTTCGAACATATCGAAGACCAAATCGACGAAAACGGCTGGGATTTCGACTGCCAGTTTGCCGGAAACGTACTGACCATCGAAGCCGAAAACGGCACGCAAATCATCGTCAACCGCCACACGCCCAACCAAGAATTGTGGATTGCAGCCAAAAGCGGCGGCTACCATTTCGCCGAGCAAAACGGCAAATGGCTGGCAACACGCGACAGCCGCGATTTCTACGACGTTTTAAACGAAGCACTGAGCGAGGCTTCGGGCGAAGCAGTTGAGATTGCAGAATTGTGATTCAGTCTTCAAATATCCCTAGCTAAACATCTATTTACCTCAAAGGACACCCAAATGCCCCTACTAGACAGTTTCAAAGTCGACCACACCCGTATGCACGCCCCTGCCGTCCGCGTGGCAAAAACCATGACCACGCCCAAAGGCGACACCATTACCGTGTTTGACCTGCGTTTCTGCGTTCCCAACAAAGAAATCCTGCCTGAAAAAGGCATTCACACGCTGGAGCACCTGTTCGCAGGTTTTATGCGCGACCACTTAAACGGCAACGGCGTTGAAATCATCGACATTTCCCCAATGGGCTGCCGCACCGGTTTCTACATGAGCCTTATCGGCACGCCTGACGAGCAGCAGGTCGCCGACGCATGGCTTGCTTCAATGCAGGATGTTTTGACCGTTCAAGACCAAAGCAAAATCCCCGAGCTGAACGAATACCAATGCGGCACTTACCTGATGCACTCGCTTGCCGAAGCACACGAAATCGCCCAAAACGTTTTGGCACGCAAAGTCGCCGTCAATAAAAACGAAGAGCTGACATTGGACGAAAGCCTGTTGAACGCTTAATCCGCCATGACAGTAAAGGCCGTCTGAAACTTTATATGACAAGTTTCAGACGGCCTAAGACCTTTTATTCCAATTTTCAACCTTTCAGCCATAGTTTTACACCGCCTAAAAATAAGTTGGCGGATGCTGACAGTGTACATAGTATAATTACACTTTAAACAAACAACCTGATTCTATTGCCTTTATGAAACCGTTTTTCTGCAAAACCGCCATTGCCCTCAGCCTGACCCTCCCCGCCGCCGCCAACGCTGCCGAGTATGTCTGCAATGTTGAAGGCATCACTGTTTATGCTTCATACCAGATCAATGACGCCTGTCGCATAGTTGAAACAAACAATGTAACGGAAAACAGCGTCGTTGCAATTCCAGGCGACACTCCGGTTTTAAAAACGGTACAAACAACAGAATTTAAAGCATCTGCCGCTGACTACGTTCATGCTTCTCAAGCAACTCCTGCGGTACAAACCCCAGTCGTTGTTGCTCGAAATGAATACGGTGTTCCCGCACCTATTTCCATTCCTATTGCGCAAGCACGTCTAACTTCTCAAATTGACAAAAACGTTGCTGACGGCCTTGCCATTCTCAGCGATACAGCTGTTTTAGACACTGCCCCTACAATAAAGTCTGAAATTGACACTACCGACGTTCTCAACGTCATGTCTGCTACTACACAGCCTCAAACTATGGCTGTTCAAACTCCAAACAATACTCCTACCCCTATTACGCAAACCCTTCCAACAACATCTGCGATTCAAATCCCTCAAGCAATTATTCAGAATCCTGTTGTTTTACCCAAAACACCTGATAGAACCACGGCCAAACAAAATAACCAAACCGTAATTGCCTCAGATGAAGCAATCGACAAAACACCTATCAACGTTGAAACCAAGCGTAAAGGTAAAGCCTATACCAAAACCTCAACCCGATATAATGCAAAAAACACCAATACTGGTAAAACAACTGTCGCAAACACGGCTAACGAACAAACGATTAAAACCGTTGTTGCTCCAACAGTAGAATCAAATGTACCAAATAAACCTGCTACAACGGTTTCCCCGGTAGATCAAAGCAAAACATCCGCGCAAACACCTTTCCCTAAGGCATATACACCTGCTGCTAATATTCCGTTTGATCCAAGCAATGTTTACAACGATATTAAAATTTTGCCCCATATTCCAATTACAAGCGTGACCAATACAGCCGAAGCCGCCAATCCGCGCCTTAATATTACCCTGCGCAACCATCAGAACAAATCACGCAGTTCTTCATACAGCAAATACAAAGCCCCTGTTATCCGTACTGCACCTGTAGTTACGCCGGCTCCTAAGCCAAGCCCTAAAGAAACCCGCAAACAGATATTGCAGACCGAAGTACGCAATGAACAGGCCGCTATTACCCACCTTCAAACCCAGCTGAATGCGGCCAAACAAAAAGGTGATCAAATTAAGATCCAACAGCTGACCCGTACCATCAACGCCCGTAAAGCGAATATCCGCGCTATTCAAGGTGAGATGTCTCGTTGATTGGTTTTTGATACAAAAAGGCCGTCTGAAAATATTTTCAGACGGCCTTTTTAATGACATAAACCTTATTTATTCAAAAGACAAATACTTTCTCTAAAATCATTTGCCGATCACGCCAAAGTATATTTCTTCACACTCCTACCCTCGTGCGCCATTACTTCTTCTATCCAATCGGCGATATTTTGCCAATAATATTGCGGCTTTTCAGACGGCCTATCAGTCTGAGTACCTTCATCATTCAACACAACGGGAACACCCTGCTCTGCACCGGCTTCAAGCAACATCCAAATACTGCCTTCATGGGTATCGGCATGAGCTGCTTGATGTTCATATGCCCAGCCAACCGCAGCTTGTCCGCCATTTTGCACAGACTGCATCGCCAGCAATAATGGATGAAAGCAGGTATCCACATTGTTGTCAGCAGCCACGACCAAAGTTGCACCATGCGTGCCTAACGCTTGCGCGGCATGAAAAACGGGAGAGTTGTGCAGATTGGCGATAAAGTCAAACGGCATCGCGGCGTGATGGTTCAGCACATTGTCTGCCATTTTTTCAAATACGGATGGCGAAGAAAATGGTGTACCGAGAAAAACAGCGCAATCAGAACGGATTTCGCTTTGTTCCTTTAGCTGCCCTGCACCAAGCGCGGCAAGCAGGCTTAACCGACTGAGACGGCGGGTATCCATACCGCTTTGCTGCTTTAAGGTTTGTTTGAGGATTTTACCGCCGGTGCCGGCGTCAGTATCAAAACGCACGGCGGCGGTAATACGGATATTAGGATTTACGGTTGCCATTGCCATACCAAAGATGTGTTGCTGCCGCCAAAACCAAACTGATTGGCCAAACAGAAAAAGCTGCCTTTTTGTAAAGCCGCGCACTCGGAAAAACAAATTTTCCGCCCCTGATAATCGCTACTTCCGCCTTGTTTTAAAGCGGATAATAGCAGGGCTGTTTCAAGGGCTGCCGTTGCGCCAAGCGTGTGTCCGATTTTCGGCTTGAACGCCATCAAAGGCGGCAGTGTACCGAATATATTTTCCAGTGCGGCCAATTCGGCGGCATCGCTGTCAGCCGTGCCGATACCGTGTGTTTTAACGGCTGCAATACTTTCAGGAGCGATGCCTGCAATATCTAACGCACGGCGCATCACCTGCTCTTGCGCTTGGCCATCGCTTTGAATCAGGTCATTGCCTGTATTGGCGGCATGTCCGATAAGTTTCAAACGGCCTGAAGAAGATTCAGGAGCAGCGGAAGATAAGGCAAGTGCGGCAACACCTTCGCCTAAAATCAAACCGTTTCCGCCAAAAGGCCGATATTGCTCGGCCAGCAAACCCAAGCTGTGAAAATGCAGCAAAGTCAGCCGGTTGAGGTTTTCAATCCCAAGCACAAAGGCGCGCTCCACCCCGCTGCGCAAACAATTATCCGCCTGAATCAGCGCATGGGCGGATGAAGTGCAGGCAGTAGCGAAACTGAAAATCTGCCGATTGCCGCTGCGCCGGCGCAAATCTTCGGCGAGATAAAGCAAATTGTGTTCTTCTACCGCCCTATTGCCCGCAAAATGGCGGTTTTCATATTCGGAGATGGAATAGGAACTGGAACCGATAAACACCGGCGCATCATGCCAGCTTTCAGACGGCCAGCCTGCACTTTCGGCGGCTTGTCGCAAATGTTGTTCGGCAATATCCGCAAATTCCTTCCGCCCCAAACTGTCGCCGGCGAATGCACGAAAATAAGCAGCCTGCTGTGGCTGGTTTAAAAACGTATAAGACACTGCATCAGGCCGTCTGAAATCCGTTTGCGGATTCAAGGCAGAAGTGGCCGCCGTACCGCAAACCCAACTCACGCGCCATGCTCCGCACGGATAAACGCCGCCAAATCGCGTACGCACATCATATGTTTGCGCACCATCCGGTCGCCCTGCAGACGCACTTGGAAATACTGTTGCAAGGCAACGCTGATTTGCAGCGCATCAAGCGAATCCAAACCGACCGGACTGTCATCGCCAAACAAAAGTGCATCGTCGGTAAAATCATCCATATCCACATCATCGGCCTTATCGGCCTCTTGCACGATTAACTTTTTCAATTCCGCTTCCAGCTCGTGCTCGGTCAGTGTAAAGGTGTAAGACATTTTTTAAACTCCCATTTTTATCTCATGAAGCAACAGCTCGTTTTAGTACAACCCGCTACGCTCGTTTTAGCGAAACTCGTGACACTCGTTTTCAGACGGCCTGAACTTTATGCAAAATCGCCCCAAAGTGTCTGCATGGCCGCAATGGCCGCAAGTGAGGCGGTTTCGGTACGCAACACCCGTTTGCCAAGCGTAACGGATTGAAAACCGGCATCAAATGCCTGCTGCTCTTCCTTCTCCGTCCAGCCGCCTTCCGGGCCGACCATAAACACGACTTTGCCGGATTGCGGCCGAACATCGCTCAGTTTTTGTGCGCGGTTCAAGCTCATTAACAGTTTGGTCGTTTCCTGCGGCAACTGCTGCAGAGCCTGTGCATAAGTCGTCAGCGGCAAAACCTTCGGCACAATATTGCGGCCGCTTTGTTCACACGCCGAAACGACGATTTCCTGCCAACGCGCCACCCGCTTTTCAGCGCGTTCGCCGCTCAAGCGGACGACACAGCGTTCGCTGATGACCGGGCGAATTTCTGCCACGCCCAATTCCACGCTTTTCTGCAAAGTGAAATCCATGCGCTCGGCGGAGGATACCGCCTGTACCAACGTAATGTTCAGCGGCGATTCGTTGTCCGTTGCCTCTTCACGCAGAATCCGCACGCTGGCGCGGCGCTTTTCCAAAACTTCGGGCAATGCCGGATATGCCTTGCCATTGCCGTTGAACAACACGATTTCTTCCGTGTTTTTCACGCGCAATACATTCAGATGGCGCACCACATTATCGGGCAATTCGACCACGCTGTCGGGGCTTAAGGCAAAATCAACATAAAATCGGGGCATGGTTTCCTGCTTTATTCATGTATATAATTTGAACTTTCGTGAACGAAATTGAAACACGGCGACGACATACACTTGCCTGCCTGATTTTGATTTCATCCACTATAATTTGAAAACTTCCCGAATTTTAATCCACTGTCACGCAAAACTGCAAAAAACAAGGATACGCCGTGCTATACCGTTTACAGAAAGTCGTCCGCCACATCGCCCAAACCGAAGTCATGCCGCGTTTTCTGAACACGCCGTCACGACGCAAGGAAGACGGCTCGGTTTTGAGTGAAGCAGATTTGGCCGCACAAACCGCTTTTGCCGCCGCCCTGCCCTTATTGGAGGATTGTCCGATGTTGGGCGAGGAGATGAACGTTCAGGAGCAAACCCGTTTGTGGAACGAACATTCAGACGGCCTGTGGATTGTCGATCCTATCGACGGCACAAACAACTTCGTCAACGGTTTGCCGCATTTTGCCGTATCCGTCGCACTGGTTAAAAACGGCCACTCCGAATTGGGCGTGATTTACAATCCGGTCAGCGGCGAATGTTTCTATGCCGAACGCGGCAAAGGCGCATTCCTCAACGGCACACCGCTGCCGCTGCGTTCCGGAAACAAAAAACTTAACGAATCCATTGCCGGCGTAGAAATCAAATACCTGCGTTCGGGCAAACTCGCCAGCCGCATGAATACCCTTGCCCCATTCGGCACAATCCGCAGCATGGGCAGCAGCACGCTCGATTGGTGCTACCTTGCCAGCGGCCGCTACGATATTTACATCCACGGCGGACAAAAGCTGTGGGACTACGCCGCCGGCGCATTGATTTTTGAAGAAGCCGGCGGCTGCCTGACTACTTTGGAAGGCGACGATTTTTGGAGCGGCGAACATGTATTCAAGCGTTCCGTCATCGCCGCATTGCAACCCGAACTGTTTCAGCAATGGGTGAAATGGATTCGAGAAAATCAGTAAAAATGCCGTTTATCTTCAAAAAATCACGATTATCTTGCAATTTATTGAAATTATTTCACTTCTTAACAGCATTTAATACTAAAAATAGTAGAATACTAATCGCTGACACAACACCGCTCTTTCATCCCTTTTGGGCGGTGCAGCAAGTAAGACGTTTTCCCGCAATGTATTGGCCATTCATACTTCTCCCTTAGTATGAATGGTTTTTTTTATCTGCAAAAACAGCTCAGGCCGTCTGAACGTTCAGACGGCCTGTTTACATTACTATTTGAAAAACTGTCCGCAACACGCCTTAAACTTTTTGCCCGAACCGCACAAACAAGGCTGTTTCATCGTCGGCAAAGCAACGGTCGGATCAATAAAGTACCAACGCCCGTCTATTTTCACAAACGCCGACAATTCATGATGGCACTCGGTTTGCCCGTTCTCTTCAAAATACGCCTCAAACTCGACCAAAGCATGCAGCTTGCCAAACGGCACATGACGGATAACCTTCAATCCCGACCACTGCGTCTGCTTACTCCATACCGCCAAATCCTGCTTGTCCAACAAATTCTGCTGCTCAGGGACAGTCGTGTCCACGATATAGTCGATTTCCTGCAAAACATACGCGCTGTAACGCGAACGCATCAACTCTTCCGCCGTCGCGGCCGCCGCCTCACGTGCATGAAACGGTGCGCAACATTCCGTATAAACACGCCCTGACTGACAGGGACAAAGTGTAGCCGTCATTCCTAATTACCCGAATAAATCCATTTCAAAATTATAATATTATAATGTAAACCCGACTCAGGCCGTCTGAAAATGAGTGTAACGAGTTTCGCTAAAACGAGCGTGGAGAGTTTCGCTAAAATAAGCAAAGCGGGTTTCGCCAAAACAAACGCAACAATCTGATATAATGCGCCTTTTCGATTTTGACTATCCATGATGACCATTCCCATCCAAAGCATCAGCCGCCTGTTGCCGCAAACCCAATGCCGTGAGTGCGGCTACGAAGGCTGCTTACCCTATGCGCGCACCCTGTCGACAGGAGAAGCGCCGGTAAACCTGTGCGCGCCGGGTGGGGAAACCGTCATGAAAGACATTGCCGACCTGTTGGGCAAACCCTACCTCGATCCGGCAAAAACGCAAATCAAAGCCGTAGCCCTGATTGACGAAGCTATCTGCATCGGCTGTACCGCCTGCATCCGCGCCTGCCCTGTCGATGCCATTATGGGCGCGTCCAAACTGATGCACACCGTCATCAGCGACGAATGCACCGGCTGCGGCTTGTGCGTTACCCCCTGCCCCGTCGACTGCATCGACATGGTTCCCGTATCGCAGCCCTTCCTGCCGTCCGCACGCCGTTTCAGCACCTCTGCCGAACCGCGCTTTGCCGCCGCCGAACACGCACAAAGCCGTTTTGAACGCCATACCGCGCGCAAACAGCGCGACGATGCCGAACGCAAAGCCCTGCTGGCGCAACGCGAAGCCGCCGTCAAAGCCAAACAGGCCGCACAGACACAAACCCAAACAGCCGCACCAAGCGCCGCATTCAACCCCATGGATTTGATTGCCAAAGCCATGGCCAAAGCGCAATCGCAACAGGACAAACTTGTCTCCTCCGACAACCGCGAAGACTTCAAAGCGCGCCAAATCGAAGAAGCCAAAGAACGCGCCGAACTGCGCCGCGCCCAACGTGATGCCAAATACGGCAACGAAGCCGAAAGAGCCGCCGCCATCGAATTTCTGCGCCGCTACAAAGCCGAGCAGGAAGCGGCCAAAGAAGCCCGCTGATTTCCAAAACAACAAACCCATTCTGACCGCATCAGGCCGTCTGAAAACATTGCACGAAAACCAATAACTTTATGACCACACAAGAATTTCCACACCAGCATACCGCCCATTGCGAAAGCGGTGTGATGTCCACCCTACTCAAATACCATGGCCACAATTTAGACGAAGCCATGATTTTCGGCATTGCCCACGCACTGACATTTGTCTGGATGCCGCTGATCAAATTAAACGGCATGCCGCTGGTTTCCTACCGTACCGCGCCGCGCAGCATCATCAAAAACACCTGCAAAGCATTGGGGCTGAAATTATCCGTCCGCAAATTTTCCGACGCACAAAGCGGACAAGCCGCATTGGATGCCGCGCTGTCCTCAGGCAAGCTGGCAGGTTTGCAAACCTCCGTCTTCTGGCTGCCGTATTTCCCGCCGCAAATGCGTTTCCATTTCAACGCACACAATCTCTTGGTATACGGCAAAGACGGCGGCGACTACCTGATCAGCGACCCCGTATTTGAAACCGTGCAGCGCTGCGCCGCCGAAGATTTGCAGCAGGCGCGCTTCGCCAAAGGTGTATTGGCGGCAAAAGGCATGATGTACACGCTGGAAAACGACAGGTCGTCTGAAAAAGTTCAGGCCGACTTGCCCGCCATCATCCGCAAAGCCATCCGCAAAAACGCCAAACAAATGCTCACACCGGTCTTTTTCATCGGCGTAAAAGGCATCCGCACGCTGGCCAAAAAAATCGAATCCCTGCCCGCCAAACAAAATGAGAAATACCAAAAACTGTTTCTCGGCCATTTGGTGCGGATGCAGGAAGAAATCGGTACCGGCGGCGCAGGTTTCCGCTACATCTACGCCTACTTCCTCGAACAGGCCGCCCATATCTGCAACGAACCTGCATTTCAGACGGCCTCAGAACAAATGACCGCCATCGGCGACCAATGGCGTCAATTCGCAGCAATGTGCGTGAAACAGTGCAAAAAACCATCCGAAAACGGTTGCCGCAACATTGCCGAATTTCTGCGCAAAATTGCGGATAATGAAGAAGCATTGTGGCGCGGATTATTGAAATAATCAGGATTTATTCGATCCAGATTAATCTACCGTGGATTATTTTGACATTCAGGCCGTCTGAAAACTAAAAGAAATTAAAAATGCGTTACCTAGCTACTGTCTTATTATTGTGTTCTGCCTTAACCTATGCCGCGCCGCCGGACGGCTTTGCTTTGGTTCATGATGCCGACGGACACACCAACTTGCGCAAAAGACCCGATTTGAATGCCAAAGTCTTGGCAAAAATTCCCAACGGCACACCGTTGGAATGTATAGAAGAACTCAGTGAAAACAGGTCGGACTTCTGTTTTGTTCAGCTACAACAGGCAAGTGCCGACAATTTTGGCTTTATCCATTACAGTCGTCTGATATTTCCCGCCTCCGACAAAAACTTCGTCCGACTGCGTGAACAATCCGATCGCGACGATACGCTGACTTTGTCCGGCAACGGACAAACAGTACGCATCGCTGCACGCCGCCTCCATCTAAAACGCAGTGATTTCTCCAGTATCAGCAAAGACAACTTCACTGCGCGTCTCTATCAAGGCAAGCCGTTCTATGGCATGGACTCTATGATTCCCAAAAGCGTGTTCGCGCTTGAACGTATCACGCTAAACGGTCAAGCGGTTCCCGCTGCCGAACTGCAAGGACTGTTCTCGCCCGATTTTGCCGCTACCGCACGCGGCAGCAATGTATATCACGGCTGGAAAGCCTATTACCGCCACAGCGATAAGACACTTTATCTGTTCGGCAGACAAGGTTCGGACGGCAATCCTTTCGATGTCTGCTTTATATTTAAGGACGGTAAATTCCAGCGCCGTTATTTATGGGGTGCTGCGATATAAATATCGCTCGAAAAGGTCGTCTGAAACCATGATTCAAATCCAATCCCTCTCCCACCGTTATCCCAAAACCGAAACCGCCGCGCTGGACAATGTGTCGTTCGATATTGCCGACGGCGAATGTTTGGGGCTGCTCGGCCACAACGGTGCGGGGAAAACAACGCTGATGTCGCTTTTGGCAGGCTTGCAGGAAGTACGGCAGGGCGAAATTTTGTTTGACGGCAAACCGTTGCGCCTGTTGAGCCGCAGCGAGCGGCAGAAAATCGGTTTGGTGCCGCAGGATTTTGCGTTTTATCCGCAGCTTTCTGTGTGGGACAACTTGCTGTTTTTCGCTTCGCTTTACAAAGTGCGCGACAAAGGCCGTCTGAATGCGCTGTTGGAACAGACCGACCTGACCGCCCACAAAAACAAAGCGGCGAAGCACCTTTCAGGTGGGCTTAAACGCCGTCTGAATTTTGCCATCGGCCTGATTAACACGCCACAACTGGTGTTCCTCGACGAAATTACGGTCGGCATCGACCCACAGTCACGCCGCTTTATCCTCGACAGCGTGGCGGATTTGACACGGCAGGGGGTAACGGTGGTTTACACCTCGCACTATCTGTCGGAAATCGAGCAGCTTTGCGGCAAAATCGCGCTGCTGCAACACGGCAAACTGGTGTATCACGGCGGTTTGGACGAGCTTTTAAGCACGCAAACCGGTGTCGTGCGTTTTACCGTCGAACCGCCGTTGCCGCCTCAAACGCTGGCCGCTTTGGGTGCCAAGCAAGTGGACAGCCGCGGCATGATGGAAACGACACACGATGCCGCCGCCGTTTACGCCGCCCTGCAACAAAGTGGCGCGCAAATCCGCTACTTCCAGCAGGGACACGG
Source organism: Neisseria sp. 27098_8_139 (assembly GCF_041433195.1). Classification (NCBI taxonomy): domain Bacteria; kingdom Pseudomonadati; phylum Pseudomonadota; class Betaproteobacteria; order Neisseriales; family Neisseriaceae; genus Neisseria; species Neisseria sp. 27098_8_139. Next base: position 23,067 of record NZ_JAPWBA010000005.1, on the reverse strand, counting down.
TTCGCTGGAAACGTTTTACCTCGATTTCCTGCGCAAAGACGAACCGGCAACAGATAAGCAAAATCCACAATGACGACTTCCTCCCTCCTCAAAGAACTCAAACTGCTCTGCCGCGACCTGCACGGTTTGGCCGTGTTGTTTGTGATGCCCATCGCCTTCATGCTGATTATGTCGTTGGCTCTGAGCCGTGACCAAGACCCGCACACCGACAGCCGCATTGCGCTGGTCGGTGCAGCAAACGACAGCGTCAATACCGCGCTGGCAGCCGCGTTGGAAAAAGAGCAGATTCATGTCACGCTGATGTCGTCTGAAAAACTGACCAACGCGCAAAACGGCTTGCACGACAAACGTTTCCAACTGGTGCTGCACAACCCAAATGCCGCCTCCGGCAAAATCACTGATGACAAAGCCCTGCAAATCTATGTACCGCCCGATACCGAGCCTTCATGGCTGGCAGCGGTCAAAGGCGTTTTGCAGCAGCACTACACCCAAACGCGGCTAGACGCTTATTTCGACAACAACGACGGCATCAAAATCGACAATAAAAAACTGCCCCGCTCCATCCGCAAAGACATCCAGAAAAAAGTCGATGAAAAAAACGACGAACAATTCGCCGCCGTGCGCAGCTTTTTAGATAAAAAAATGCTAGAAGAGCATTACCTGAGTGCAGGCAGCGGCACAGTGGAAAAACCCAACGCCGTACAGCACAGCGTCCCCGCATGGCTGATTTTCGGTATGTTTTTCATTATGATACCGCTGTCGAACGTCATGGCGCTGGAACGCCAGACCAACACCATTACCCGCCTGCGTCTCGCCCGCGCTTCCGCGTCCGGCCTGATTGCCGCCAAACTCGTCCCCTATTTCCTGATTAACCAGCTTCAGTTTGTCGGAATGCTGCTGCTCGGCCGCTACCTGCTACCTGAAATCGGCGTTCCCGCCCTCATACTCAATGGCAGCCTTGTTCCCTACGCGTTGCTGTCCGCTGCCGTCAGTGCCGCCACCCTTGGCTACGCACTGTTAATCAGTGTCTGTGCAAAATCTACCGAACACGCCGTCGTCCTCGGTGGCGGCGGCATTATCCTGATGGCGGCAATCGGCGGCATTATGGTGCCCGCCCACGTCATGCCCGAAACCATGCAACAACTTACTTGGATTTCCCCGATGGCTTGGGGCTTAAAGGCTTTTCAGGAACTGCTGCTCAACCGCAGCGGACTGGACGGAATCGGCCGTTATCTGCTTTTACTGTCAGCATTCTCTTGTGCCACGCTGACTGCTGCCGTATTGGTTTATCGTAGGCAGTTGCAGACGCAGGTAAGGTTTTAAACGTTTGTCTGCCCTAGGTAGACAAACTTATTTCTCAAAACCATTCCTATAAAACTTCAGGCCGTCTGAAAGATATTTTCAGACGACCTGATGCTTGATGTGCTATGGATTGTTTCAATAACAAAATATTTTCAACAAAATCCTAAAATCCAAACGTAAAAAAACCTGCTTTTTTCAAAGCAGGTTTTCATATTTGGTGGGTCGTGAGCGATTCGAACGCTCGACCAACGGATTAAAAGTCCAAATAATAAAATATAACTAATTGTTTCTAAACAGAGTTGAAGCCAGCACCTTCAGTCTGATACAGTTTAATCTTGCCTTATCTCGGCACAAACTAGACACATACCACAGAACGAAAATCCAAGCATTTTTACTCAATTTGCTTTGATTTTCGTTTTTTCTTTTCAGAATAAATAAAGGAAAAATAATGGGTAGAACAATTCGTAACGAACAACCCGATGGTTGGAACGGTTCGCATCTTCTTGAATGTACGCATTCATTAAATAGTCGGTCTCGGATTGATTACTTGATGTATTGTAATGTGTTGAAGACTATGTCTGACGGTCGTCTGAAAGTGTATGTTTATGGAACACGGTATCACTCAATTGAGGGTGGCCGTATCCGTTATGTAAATGATTGGCAGGTGTCCCCTGCCGAGAAATGGGGTGTGAAAAAAACATGAAGAGAATATTGATATTGACAACATCACTCTTTGCTTTTTACCAAACATCAGCGATTGCCGATGCTCCATACCCTCAATACGCTGCATTAGTTGAAAAGCATGCAGCATTACAGCGTTTGGACAAAAATATAGTATGGGCAGTTATGGGACGAGAAAGTTCCGGTAACCGTTATGCTCTGTCCAATAAGAATGCACGGGGTTTGTTACAGGTAATACCTCCCACTGCTGCAAGAATGGGGGTAAATCCGAAAAACCTCTACGACCCGGAACAAAACATCATCGCAGGTACACGTTACCTGCGTTTTTTATGTAACCACTTTCCCGACAAATCCAGCCCACATGGTTGCAATATTGATTTGGTACTGGCTGGGTATAACGCCGGTGAGGGAGCTGTCAGGAAATATGGAGGTATTCCGCCTTATCGGGAAACGCAGCACTACGTCCGCAACGTGAAAGAACGTTACGCACGATTGAGCGGCAATCGTACTGTTTTGGCTTCACACCCTGTTCAGCCTGTTAAACCGAAGCCTATACCTGCTGTTGCGCGATCTAACAGCTCGTCTGAAAACATAGTCAAAGTAGCAGCCCAAACACCCGTCAAACGATACGCGGAATGGGATGTATTTAAAGAGTTTTAACTGCCTTCGGGCAATTCTTACTTACCGCTAAATGCGGTTTTTTTTGTCTTTTAAAAAGGAAATGATGATGAATTACATCAAAAAAGCTGTAACCAATACACAAACAGTTGCAACAGTTGCCTTGTTAACGGTTGCGAAAATGACACTCGCAGACGGGTTTAATGAAGTTACAACAATAGCCACAAATATCAGGGCAGGTATGTATACATTGGTAGGTGTTCTTGCCGGTGCTGTCTTACTTTGGACTGTTTTTCAAATCAAGGCCGGTCGTAAAACGTGGTCTGATTTTTTAGAAACAAGTTTATTAACTTTCGTTGCTGGTGGTGCAATCGTATTTGCAACCTACTTGTTTACCAAAGGTGGCTCTATTAGCTTGTAAGTTGATTGAACTGGTTAACTTTATGAAAAGAGAAGATATTCATACAGAGCAGTCAACATTCAACGGTTTAAGTCGTCAGGCTATGCTTTGGGGTATTCCCCTTCCAGCGGTTGTAGCCTGTATATTTGTAGGAATGATGACTGCAATGTTCTCAATGCCTTTCCTCCAAGGGAAGGCATTGTTTTTTCTACTGTTGCCTTTTCCAATTTTGGCTTTCTTCCGCACCATCTGCGTTAACGACGATCAAGCCCTAAGAATTTATTTCTATGAAACAAAATACTTCTTACGTCGCAGAAACGCCAAAATGTTCAACGGCACCAATACCATTCTCGCTACAAAATTCGGGAGACAACAAAGTGATTATCAGCGATTTTTTGAGCAACGCTCTAAAAGCGCAACCGGCACAGTCGGATTTTCTACCGAAAATCTGCCAACACGTTACAAACAACATCGTTAATTACAAAACTGGACATCTCGCCTTCGTTATCCGCATGGAAGGCCTGCCGTTTGACGGTGTGGACGACAAGCACCTGTTCACGCAGTTTGTATCGTTACGCAACCTGCTCGCCGGTATGGGCAAAACCCTGGGCAACCGTTTGGCGGTGTGGGGAACGCTGCAACGCCAAAAGATTGTCTTTGACCGTGAGTACAAGTTTCAGACGGCTTTCTGTCAGCAGTTTGCTGACAAGTATCTGAAACGCTTTCAGGAAGCGGATTATTTTGAAAACGTGTTCCATTTGACGGTTTTGATTAAGAACGACTATTTGGAAGCAGGTATTAAAGAAGCAGAGGAGCAAATTCAGATTCTGATGCGTTCACTCGAACCATACGATCCGTATCTTTTGACTGCCTATAAGAATGAAAACGGTGTTGCCTTCTCGGAGGTGTACTCGTTTTTTGGTAGCCTAATTAATGGAACACGGGAAGAGATTCCTTTGTCTTTCGTTGATGCTTATCAGACTATTCCAGGAGCTAATCTGCATTTTGGCTCGGATTTGTGCGAAATTCGTTCCCAAAACGGGACTCGTAAGTTTGCACAAATGTTCGATCTGAAAGACTTTGGGATTAGTAAACCTAAAATCTTGACATCAATCTTGCGCTTGCCTTGTGAGTTCACATTCACTCAAAGCCTTGTATTTATTAATCCCTACGACATGCAGGGTGAAATCAGGAAGCAGTTGAACAATCTGACATCGGTCAACGACAAAGCAACCGCGCAACAGGAAGAGCTGGAAGAAGGTCAGGGCTTGCTGGTATCGGGCGAACTTATGTTCGGCGACTATCATGCGGCGTTGGTTGTGTACGGTAAGACGGCGGAAGAGGCGGCGGCAAACGGTGCGCGTGCTTATTCCACATTCCTGAATGCGGGTGGCTACCGCTTTACCAAGGCTGGGCTGTCTGCTCCGGCGACATTTTTCAGTCAGGTGCCGGGCAGTAAGGAAAGACCTCGCTCTTTCCCGAAAACGACAACAAACTTTGCGACAACCTTCGGCATACACAACTACTCGCACGGTAAAAAACAGGGCAATCCGATTGGTGACGGCTCAGCAATTATGCCGCTGCAAACCACATCCAAGACGATTTACGATTTCAACTTCCATTTCTCAAATCTGAAGGAGGACAACCTTGGTGAGAAAATCGCCGGACACACACTGATGTTGGGTGCAACCGGTACGGGTAAAACCACTTTGCAAACATCAATGATGGCGTTCACAGAACGCTTCAATCCTTATATGTTTGTGATGGACTTGGACAGAGGTATGGAAATCTTTATCCGCGCCATCGGTGGTTCTTATTTTGCCTTAGAAGCAGGTGTGCCTACCGGGTTAAATCCTTTTCAACTGCCTGACACACCTTCAAACCGTGAATTCCTGTACAGCTTGGTCGGCATGTGTGGAGCGGACGAGAATGGCAAATTGACGGCTACGGAAGAAAAGGAGATTCAGGCTGCTGTCGATACCCTGTTCAGTATGGATTATGAAAACCGCCGGTTCAGTCATCTACTGCAAAGCATCCCTGTTGTTCCTGATCCTAATTCACTGCGTATGCGCCTGTCCAAATGGTGCGAAAGTGAAGGCGGACGGTTCGCATGGTGCCTGGACAACCCAACAAACTTGTTTGATGCCGAACAGTTTTACCGTGTCGGCTTTGACTTGACCGATATTCTGAAGGACGACTATCCGCCGACCGCTCCGGTTTTAGCGTATATGTTCCACCTGAGAAATATCATGATGGACAAAGTTGCCAAAGAAGACGGCATCCTTGCCTCCATCATTGAAGAATTTTGGTATGCTGCCCGGTTTGAGGCATTGCAGGACATCATGCTCAAAATTCTGAAAACCGACCGTAAACGCGGCGGCTGGTTGATTTTGGTGTCGCAATCACCGGAGGATGCGATTTCTTGTCCTATTTTCCCGGCGATTGTGCAACAAACACCAACTAAAATCTTTCTGCCGAATCCTGATGCCGAATTTGAAAACAGCTACGAACGTTGTGGCCTGACGCTAAAAGAGTTTGAGGAACTTTCCAAACTCTCGTTGGAAAGTCGCACATTCTTGGTTAAGCAGTCGAAACAATCGGCTTTTGCCATGCTGGATTTGTACGGTTTTCATGATGAAATGGCTTTCCTGTCAGGTTCATCTGATAACGTTGAGTTGTTGCATCAAATTATGGAAGATGTTGGCAGTGAAAATCCGGATGTTTGGTATCGCCCATTTCTTGAAACCCTGCGAGAACGCCGTGAAGAGAAGAAAAATGCGCGAGCCGCATAATATTCTTTTAATTTAACGAAGGCTGTTTGAATTTCAAACGGCCTTTTTTTTTGCCGCTTGATGCGGCTTTCAACAAGGAACTTATGATGAAATTGAATCTGAAGAAAATATCCGCTATGGCTCTTCTTGTTACGAGTTTAGCAGCTATGCCTTTAGCAGTTACAGCTAGTGGTATTCCGGTAGTTGATGGTGCAGCAGCAGCTCAACGCGCCCAAAACTTCATTCAGCAGATGATGGAGATGGCTAAGCAACTCGCACAAATGAAACAGCAGTACGAACAACAGGTTAAACAGTTTAAAGCGATGACAGGTTCGCGCAATATGGGCAATCTTTTGAAGGATACGCTCAAAGACCAAATTCCGTCCGAGTGGAGCGAGATTTATAAAGGCGCAAAAAATATCGACTATAAGTCTGTAATTAATAGTAAGGCTTATAACCCTGAAACGGCGCAACGAATGGCTGTGCATAACATGAAGGAGATGGAAAAAGTCTTTAACTCGATGGAGACACAACTTAAATCTCTGTCGCGCTTGATGGACGAAGTCAACAATACACAAGACATCAAAGCCGCTACTGATCTGCAAAACCGTATTTCTGTGGAACAGGCAAAAATCGCCAACAATCAAACCAAGCTGGATATGCTCGATCGGTTGTATAAACGACAACAAGAAATCGAACAGCGCCAGTATGCTTCCCGTGAAGAATGTATGGCACGTCATATCCGTGATCGCAACTATGCGGTCTGCAATCAGTAGTAGCTTTATTGTGCTGCATTCGGGAGTAAGCGAATGCAGCACTAAATAAAATAGGGCAAATTATGGAAACAACTTCTTATTTTTCCGAACTCGCCAACTTTCTACTAAACGGTATGGGAACTAATCTGTTCCAAAAATCAAACAACATGATCAGCGGTATTGCTCCGGTTTTTCAAATCGGCTTTGGGATTTATATCCTGTTGATCGCGTTTGACTATTACAAACGGGGGTTTGATGAAAATGTCGTGGATTTGGGTAAGCGCATGATCGGCTGGTTGCTAATTATCGCTTTTGCGTTCAATTCCAGTCAGTATCAGAAACTCGCCAATATCATGTGGATGTTGCCCGAAAATCTGAGTGGATTGTTGGGGACTTCAACCTATACTGCAAGCGCGTTGGATACCCAAAGCAACAATATCTTAAAGATGATGGAGAATATTTTTGCGTATGCCTCTTCTTTGGATATGCTACAAGTATCAGATAAGCTGATGCTTTATATTGGTGGTACGGTTGCTGTTATATTGGCTTATTTGTTCTTTCTCATTACATTTGCTTATTACCTAATTGCCAAACTATCATTGGCGATGGTAATCGTCATCGGACCTATGTTTATAGGTTCAATGTTGTTTCCTGCAACACGGCAGTGGGGCATGAATTGGATAGGGCAAATCCTTAATTACTCAGTTACAGTAGTGTTTTACGTTATTCTAGGTGCATTGCAGAATGATTTTTTCAAGAACCAATTAGAAAGAGCAGTAGTTGGAGAGATCGGATCAGTTGCTCAGGTAGTCGGTTTGATTCCGCTCTTTTTCCTATCAACAACAATTTTTATTTTGGTTGCCTGGAGTATTCCTTCGATTTCTTCCGCTTTAACGGGTGGGGCATCTGTAAACGGTTTCAGTCGAACCGTTATGTCTGTGGCAAGATGGGCAAAAGGTGTGGAACTTCCCGGTGGCGGGAAAGTCAAAAAGGAATAATCCAATTTTAGGAGAATATGATTATGACTTTCGTAACTAAAATGCTTTGGTGGATGTTGTTGCTTTCTGTGAGCACATTGATGTTTATCGGTATGTTCGGCAACTTGATGGAAAGTTCTTTGGCCAGATTAGCCGGGCTATGTATCGGTTTATCGATTTTTGGATTATTTTTTAAACTGCTTGACCGACCAGTACCGGTTCGTTTTGATGATTAATACTCTAAGGGTTTAAATATGGATTATCGCAAGATTACTAAATTTGCTGCTATAACAGCCCTGAGTTTGGGCTTGAGTGCCTGTGCTGAACTGACTGACGGCCTCAGCGCCATCAACGGTACTTTGGCGGGCATTAATTCAGGTATGGCCGGTTCGGGAGCAGGGCAAGCTAAAGACACTTTGTCTTTAGGCAGTAAATCGACAGCTCAATACGAATTAAAAAACTTGAAAATGCTTGTTGTCCAAAGAGGTGGCAGTTATAAGGGGGCGATTCCACAGGCAGATATAACCTTTACTGGTGAGGCTTTAAACAAAACCAATCGTCTGATTGTGGTTAATGTGTCCGTTCCTATTTATGACAAACAGGGTTATTATGTGTCGGCAGTATCAACCGACATCCACATACCTCCTAAAGAGAAAGTCAAAATTGACAACTTTCGTACAACTCTTTCTCTAACCGATGATAATCGTTTCAATATTCAAAAAACGCAATATCACGCAACAACCTATTAATCTATCTGTGAAGAACACCCCAATCGGGGTGTTTTTTTTGGGCTTATCGATTCATAAATCAAGGAAATCCCCGTGAAAACCATCCTTCTTCTCTCCCTTTCTATCGCACTTTGTGCATGTTCCGGAAAAAAGCCTCCTCAACCTCACGGTACGCCTTTTCCGATTAATTCAACTATTCAAGCAAGAGGATAAATGATGCCTGACAATTCACAAAAAGCCAGCAATAACAAAATGGCTATTGAGTTTATTAATGCCGCAAAAGGTTTTGAAAGCGCAGAAATTGTGCGTGTTCATAAATCAGCAAAAATTGCATGGCGCATCAGTGGTGCGTGTCTCTTGATCACAGGCTTGGCAGTTGGAGCAGTAGCAGGTCTGACACCTTTAAAAGAGACACGGCCTTATGTAATCAAGGTCGATAACAACACCGGACAAACGGAAATTGTAACGATGATGAAAAATCAGGAACAGTCATACGGCGAAGTCATGGATAAACACTGGTTGACACGTTACGTCCAACTTCGTGAAAGCTATGACTGGGTAACAATTCAGGATAACTACGATGCGGTTATGTTGATGAGTTCACCTGAGATTCAGGCAGCATTTTCAAAAATCTATAACGACAATCCGCAAGCTCCGCATAAGGTATTAAAAAACCAATACAAGGTAGTCGCCAAAGTGAAAGCCGTGACTTTTATTGGTAGTACCGCGCAAATCCGTTTTGAAAAACGCATGGTTCCGATTTCAGGAGATTTAAATCAGGAAATTCCAGTTCAAAACATGATCGCAACTATCGGCTACGAATATGCGAACCAACCTATGAGTGAGGAAGCCCGCCGTATCAATCCATTGGGCTTTATTGTCAAAAGTTATCGCGTCGATCCGGAAACCGCGCCATAACAGAAAGGGTTAACGATGAATGTAAAAATGAAACTGACAGCATTACTGCTGATGGGACTTTTACCTGCCGTATCCGGAGCGGTATCTGTTCCCAAAGGGTCGGCTAAAGACGGCCGCATCCAAACCGTTGTGTACAATCCCGATGATGTTATTCATGTTCATGCTCGTATTGGAGAAGCTGTTTTAATCCAACTTGAAGACGGTGAATTGCTGACTGGTGATACAAGCGGCTTGGGTATGGGTGATACAGAAGCCTGGAATTTGGCAGTTCGAGGTAACAATCTCTATATGAAGCCGGTTGCTTCCGCTCCAGCCACAAATATGTTGATTACAACTAACAAAAAACGAACATATGCCTTCGATTTGTCGCTAACCGGCAAGAAAAACGGCAAATATGTGCAAAAGCCGACTTATTTACTTCGATTTGTCTATCCTGATACTGCGGAATATAAAGCGCGTGCCGAAGCTCAGAAACAGGCTAAGGCTTTGGAAAAAATCAAAGGAACAAGGCATCGATCCAGTGTTCAGCACAATTACAACTATTGGGGTAAGGGCAATAAAGCACTAGCACCGACAGCGGCCTACGATAATGGCCGCTTTACTTATTTCAGCTTTGATAACGGTCGAGAACTGCCACTGATTTACAAAGTTATGGCTGACGGTACAGAAATGTTGCTTAACAGCCATGTGGAGGGCGATACCGTGGTAATCCATGAAACTGCAAAACATTTTGTTTTGCGCCTCGGAAAATCTGTGCTTGGTTTGGAAAATCGTAGCTTCGATGAACAAGGCACGTTTAATCGAACCGGCACCGGCAATCATGATTTTGTCCGTATTAGTAGAGAGAAGGAAGGCAGATGAAATTCTTCGACAAATTCAAACGAAAAACTAAGCCTAATACCGTAGAAAACGGTGATTTTACAAAGCCTGAAGCCCTATCCCAATCTGTTCAGAACGATAAAATCGAACCCGGCATACCACTGAATCTAAATACTGCTACACCTAATAATATGCGTAAGGTCGCTTTAGCAGGAGTAGGCATTCTTGCGGTAGGTGTCATCGTATCGGGACTGATCGGGATGACGGGTGGGGATGAAGAAGCGGAAGATTCTCAACCAAAGACTGCTTCTGCTCCTGAAGTAACAGGGAGTAAAAACTTTGCCCAGGATAAAGCGGAAATTGCTCTGATGGATCAACAAGCCGCTTCAGATCCCGTTCCGGATGAGGGTGCTTCCGAGCCTCAACCGGAAGTGGCTTCACAAGTCCAAACGGGTGCAGTTCAACCTACTGTTCAACCGGTGGAGCAAGTACCCTACGATGGCACTGTTCAAGCCACACCATCTGAAACTACGCCTTCTCAAACCCCTAAAGACCGCAAAATGAGTGGTAATGTTTTAGTTAAGTTCGATAGTAGTATCTCTGACTTGGGCAGCACTTCATCTGAAAGTAGCGCACAACTGAATACAGGTAGCCCTCCAAGTTTCTTTGGGGGTGAGGATGGAGGTGGTGCTACACAGGGAGGTGGGGGCAGTTTTGGTTCGCGACTGAATGCAACTGTAACAGCTTCAGCCCAAGCACAACAACGTGGAGATTTGACATATCTGCTGGCCAAAGGAACGAATATCCCTTGCGGATTGGATACCAAGATAGTAACAACCCAGCCTGGATTTACCCGGTGTATCGTATCGAAAGATGTATATTCCGCTAATGGACAAACCCTTCTGATCGAACGTGGCAGTAAAATCATCGGTGAACAAACTTCCGCCTTGTTGCAAGGACAAGCACGAGTCTTCGTGTTATGGAATGAGCTGGAAACGCCGACTGGCGTAAAAGTGCCACTAGCGAGTCCAGGTGCAGGGGCTTTGGGTGAAAGTGGTCATGCTGCTTATGTTAAATACCATTTTTGGAAACGTTTCGGCGGTTCTATTATGATTAGCTTGATTGGTGATATTGGTGATGCTGTTGGTAATCGCCAAAATCGAACTTCGGGCAATAATAATCACATCTCGTATGAAAATACGAGCGAGGCCGCGCAACAGATGGCAACCGAAGCCTTGAAAAACAGTATCAATATTCCGCCAACCGGTACGATTAATCAGGGCTCACTGATTAACATCATGGTTGCCCGGGATGTTGATTTCAGCAAAGTATATGAGTTGGTTAATCCTTACGGATACTGATTCAGACGGCCTGCCCCTCCGGGGGCAGGTTTTTTTATGAAAGCCTAATTCCAAATGACACAAAACCCGACAACCTTTCACGGGCAGGCATCTATCCATTCAGATGCGGTTGTCCGCAACTTGATGGCCAAAACAGGTTTGGACGATTATCTCAACCGAGAAGGCGTAACCGAAGTACTGATTAACCGGGAACGCGAAGTTTTTTTGGAAACCTCGGCCGGTTTTGAGCGGATTGAAGACGACCGACTGACACTGCCGATTTTGACTCAGCTTGCTACGGCGTTATGTACCTATAACAGCAAACACATCAGTATGGAGCAACCTATCCACTCCGTTACTCTGCCTGACGGCGAACGCGGCCACATCATGATACCGCCGTCCTGTGAAGACAAAACTATCGTCTATGCTTTCCGTAAACCGTCGCAGACACGTTTTACATTAGACGATTACATACAGACGGATCGTGTTTCCCGTTTTCAAGATGTATCTGCCTTTGGAGCTTCAGACGACCTCAATTTTGGCGAAATGGAAATAGACCACAAATATTTTCGGGATATTTCTGACAAGATGAAGTTGCCACATGACGTACAACTTGCACCTTGGCAATATGAGATGTTGGATCACAAGGCAAACCGTAATATGAACGCCTTTTTTGCTTTGGCCATTAAACACAAACTCAATATCTGTATGGTCGGTGGCACCGGCTCCGGTAAGACGACCTTCACTAAAGCCCTGTCCGATTTGGTACCGGCAGAAACCCGTATTATTACGCTGGAAGACACGCATGAGCTTGACTTGCCCATGCACCTTAATCATGCCCACCTCTTTTACAAAGGCCATATCACGGCAAAAATGCTGATTGCCGCCTGTATGCGTTTAAAACCCGACCGCGTTTTCCTGACTGAGCTGCGTGGCGACGAGGCTTGGGATTATATCTCGCTCTTAAATACAGGCCATCCGGGCGGCCTAATGTCCGTCCATGCCAATGATGCACGGAGCGTCCATTACCGTATCGCCCAACTGGCGAAAGAATCGGCAACTGGCCGGACAATGGATTACGACTATATCCTCAACTCGGTTAAATCCAGTATTGATGTTGTTGCCTATTTTGAAAAGACTCATATGACCGAACTGTATTTTGACCCGGTTGAAAAATTTTATGCCATGCGTGGCCGAGTTTAAGGAAGAAATATGCCATACCTAAACCGTATTGAAGTAATGGGTAATTTGGGAAAAGACCCGGAATTGCGTTATCTGCCCAATCAAACGCCTGTAAGCAGTATTTCACTAGCCTATACAGAAAAATGGCGTGACAAAGCCAGTAACGAGCAACGTGAACGAATCGAATGGTTTAATGTTGTGTTGTACGGCAAACAGGCAGAAACAGTTTGTCGCTACATGAAGAAAGGTGATTGTTTGTGGGTTGCAGGTAAGTTGCAATCACGCCGTTACGAACATCACGGTGTTGAGAAGACTGTGTATGAGATTATGGCTGGAGAAATACAGATTATTCATACAAAAAACCAAAACGAAACTGTGTCCGGTTTGGAATATCTGTAAGTTTTTGAGTTCAAGCTGTAATCGTATGCCCGCTTTAAGCGGGCTATATTTTTTTATGGGGCATTAGAGAATGAAAAACAAGTTAATTGGGCTGTTAGCCATGCTGGGCATTTTTGTTCCAATAAGTTTTGCTGGTGGCATGTACCTAGGTAGTATCGTAATGACGGCATGGTTGAATTTAAAAAGTGAGCCATCCGTTAGCATGTTGTACCACTATTGGAAATACTACGACCGGTTGAGACCTGGCGCTCAGACGGCCTTTGAAGTATCAGTCTTTATTGCTCTTCTGATTCCAATTGTAGTTGCCGTGATAATTTGTGCAGCAATGCTGATGAAACCAAAACGTGAACTGCATGGATCGGCGCGCTTTGCCAATCGTATGGAAATCACAAAGCATGGTCTTTTGAAAAAGAAATTTACTGGTGATGAGGAACCGGATTTACTGATTGGGAAATATGGTAACGATTATTTGCGTTGGTCAGGTAACGAATTTTTATATTTAGCCGCACCTACCCGGTCAGGAAAAGGCGTAGGTATTGTGATTCCAAACTGTCTTCACTACCGGGACAGCATGGTCGTATTTGATCCGAAACTGGAAAATTTCCTGATTTCAGGTGGCTATCGGTCTTCTCATGGGCAGGAAGTATTTTTGTTTAATCCGGCCGGTAGAATGCCTGAACACGAACGCAATCCGAACGCGCCTTTGGTTTCACACCGTTGGAATCCTTGTACCTATATTCGCAGAAATCCCGTCTATACCTACAAAGATGTGAAAAACATCGCTTCCATCATGTACCCAAAGCCGTCTAAAGATAACGGCAGTGCGACCTTTTTCCAGGAATCTGCACAAAACCTGTTTGCCGGTCTGTTGCTCTACATGGTTGAGACGGAATCGGAGCGCGACTTATCTTTACCTGAAAACAAAACCACGTTGGCCAACCTGTTCCGTTTGACGACCCCATCGGATGGTAGAACGTTGGCAGAGTGGATTAAAGATGAAATGACATTGCGCGAACAACAGCCACATACAAAGTTGAGCCAAAACTGCCGCAGCCTACTGATGGGCTTTGCCAACGGTAACGCCAAAACGGGTGCAGACATTTTGGCGACACTGATTGCGCCTTTGGGTATTTTCATTGACCCGGTAGTCGAAGCGGCAACAAGTGGCGACGATTTTTACTTGGATGAAGTACGCAAAAAACGGATGACGGTTTATATCGGTATTGTTCCGACTGAAACAGCCGTATTTTCACGACTGACGAACCTTTTTTTCAGCCAACTGATTACAGTAAACGTCGAGCAGGGTTTGCCGTCCAACAATTCCGATGCGCTGAAATACCAATGTTGCCTATTGATGGACGAATTTACCGCCTTGGGTGTAATTCCAGCCATTCAGCACGGTGTCTCGTATATCGCCGGTTACGGTCTGCGTCTTCTGCTGATTATACAAACTCCATCTCAGGTAACTGATCTATATGGACGTGATGCAACACGCACATTTTTCACCAACTTTGGCTGTCAAATTGTCTATCCACCGCGAGAACAAAGCGATGCTGATGAATACAGTAAACTTATCGGTTACGAGACTTACAAAGCCAAATCTACATCACGGTCAGTAGGGAAAGGGGGAAGTCGAAGCACAAGTACCAGTGATCAACGCCGAGCAGTGATGAATCCGGACGAGTTGAAGATAATGCCGAAAAGCGACTGTATCATCAGCTTGGGTAACAGCCGTCCGATCTATGCCAAGAAAATCGTATATTACACCGACCCCGTATTCGCTAAACGGGCAAATTGGGAATTGCCGGAGATCCCGGTTTTGGATATTCATACCGATGTTAGATCACCCATCACTGCATCTAAAGCAACATTCGTTTCTCCCGATGAGATGGATAGTTTCCATTGGAAGGATGCTTCAAACTCAGAAGAAATTGCCGGTGCAATCCTATCCTCGATTATTCCGCCGGATAGCCCGCCGGAATATATCAATGAACTGATGCCTGTGCTTTTGGAAAATTGGGGTGAAGACTCACTGCCATTTATCAAGCAGTTCATAGGTGATAACGTCCAAGCCGGAGCATAAGAGAAGCGGTCTGCAAAATGCAGGCCGCTTTATTTTTTTCAGTCTATAAGGAATTGAAGATATGAGCGACATTGACGACATTCGCAGTGCTTTGAGTTATATCGACTCACAAGACCGAGATACCTGGTGGCAGGTTGGCGCAGCCGTTAAAGATGAACTGGGTGAGAACGGATACGACCTTTGGGACGAATGGTCTCAACGTGCCGATAGTTATTCTGCTCGTGATGCTAAATCGACCTGGAAAAGCTTGAAGCCAGGAATGTGGCACATTGAAACCGTATGGAAGTTGGCGCGGCAGAACGGATGGCAGCCTACCAAGCCTTATACGCCGCCGAGTGCGGAAGAGCTTGAACGTCGTAAGGCAGAATCCGAAGCAAAACGTTTGGCTGCCGAACGCGAACGGCAACAAACACAACAAAAGGTCAAAATCACAGCACAAAAGATATGGCAAAGCAGCCGACCTGCCTCTTTGCTCCATCCCTATCTTGCTGCCAAAGGAATTACCAACCCGGATGCCATCGCCGGTCTGCGTCAAAACGAATATAAGGACAACGACAATCTGATTATCCCCGTCCTGTACGAAAATGAGATCGTCAACCTGCAATCCATCAACCAAGATGGCGGTAAACGTTTCTTGGCAGGAGGTCAGGTTCAGGGAGCATATGCCTTTATCGGTAAGGCTGAGGATGTAGAAAAGGTCGGTGTCGTCATGGCGGAAGGATATGCTACGGCGGCAAGTATCTACGAAGCCACTGGCAAGCCCGTCATCATTGCTTTTGATGCAGGTAATATGGTTGCCGTTGCCGAACGACTGGCACAAAATCTTCCTCAAAACGTACCTGTCGTGGTTGCAGTTGATAATGATGCTTCACAAACCGGCATTAAAAAAGCACGACAGGCGGTTGCTTTATTGGGCGATCGTGCCACGGCAATCCAGCCCGAATTTACCATGACGCAGATACAACAATATCAGAAAGGCAAAGGGGTAGATGAAAAAGGCCGTCCCCCTTTACCGAGTGATTTCAACGATCTACACCAACTGGCCGGTTTAGAGGCTGTCCGCCAAACCTTTAAAGAAGGTATCAATCTCGTCCCAAAGCCCGACATCAGCAGCCAAGAACAGACAATCGCTGACGAATTGGAGGCATGGCGCGAAAGAGCAGATAAAGCCAACGATAGCCGTACCGAAACTAAACACTTGGAGAACCCGATGAATTCCGAGAGCAAAGAGAACATTCAGACAACTTTGGCCACCGAAACAAACAGCATTGAATTTGATGGCCGCAGACAGAACGTCAATGAACCCGAAACTTCAAAAAACACAAAGCCCGAACAACAACCTGATCACAAGCATTCTGAAACTAAACATTCGGAGCCTGCTCAAGAATCAGAGAAAAAGGTGCAATCAGGAAAACAACCCGAACCTGAAACAGAAGCTCCCAAAACTGCAAACTTGTCTGAAAAAAGCCAAGAAACGCGTAAAGTAGTTTTAGATCTGCAATACCGCATTCCGGAAAATATCAAAACTCGCTATCACACCGTAGGGGGCAAATTCTATTCCGTTTCAGACCACAAAACAGTGCTGTTTGAAGATAAAGGCAAGCAGTTAAAAACAGCCCTTTCTGATCCGCAAACAGTCAAGGATATGTTGGAAGTTGTCAAAGCCAAAGGTTGGGACAGCATCAAGTTGTCGGGCAGTAAAGATTTCCGTCAGGCAATGTTTATTGAAGCTGCCGCCCAGGGTATCCGTACCAGTGGCTACAATCCGACTGCCGCTGATTTGCAGCGAGTGGAAGCGTTGCGGGAACGTTACGCGCAAAACGGCATTACACCGGAGATGGTGCGTGAGCAGGAAAGACGACAACCGGAAGTAGAAAAGGAACAGCCAAGACAAGAGCCTCACAAACGAACAGAACAGGGTAACTCTCAAAGCGAAACGGGGAAGCCTACACAGGAGCAGGAACAGCTTAAACCCGAGGTTGAACGTGAAGAGCGCATCCATACCCAGTCCGATGCTGCCATGCTGTCTGCCGCTGATCGACTGAAAGCGCAAAGCACACTGCCATCCGACAGTACAATCAATGCTTCTCCACGAGCTGATACCGATATTGACGTACCGGTTCATTCCATTGGTCGGGAAGAAGTTCCCGCCGAAGTTGTGCATCAGACTGATGATATGAAGGCGACTGCGTTGAATACAGGCTTTGTTGCGGCGAAAGATCATTATATGCAGAAAGCACAAAAGTTGAGTAAGCCCAATCAAAAGAAACTGGCAATGTATGAACGCGGTGTGATGGATTCAATACGCGGGCTGGAAGGTGATGTACGCACAAAAGCCTTGAGAAACTACTACGAGCATACCGCCCAAAATATGCACGGAACGAAGCTGAAACTGCCCGATCCGATTCAGATTCCGTCGCCGGAGCAGGCACGGCAGAACGATCGGCAGCATGAGCACGGCCGCTCCCAAGAGCCTGAAGTGGAACTTGGCCGCTGATTTTTCTGACGGTTTACCTTACAGCCTGAAACCCTGCGGTTTCAGGCTGTTTTCTTTCTTGGAGGCAATATGGCAGAGAATGAAAACAAGCAACCTGCGGGCAGCAGGAGAATGAAAATCCTGCAACAGTCGCTGGCAAAGAAACAGGCGGCGTTCGACCAACGGCTGCAAAACCATTTCGACGACGTTCGCAGTGCGAACGGACAACCGCTCAACGACAAGCGCAACGGACAGGCAACATTGAACCGCTGGGAACGCCAGAACGACGGTTTGCGGACGGCGGACAAGGAAATTGAGAAGACCCTGCGCGCCATCGAACGTGAACAGGCGGCCATCGACCGCGTGAACAATGCCGACATCCCTGCGTTTTTAATACCGATGATTGAGTCCGGCGAAATTACCCAATGGCGCAAATTCCCGAACCGCTTTTTCGTCAGCGGCGTAGAGAAAGCACGCATCATATGGGATAAAGACAAGCAGCAGTTCGGCTATGCCTACCTGCAAGGCGTAAAAGGCGAACAGTTCGCCAAATTCCGCGACACCTATAACCATATCCTTGCCCTGCACCGTCAAGAACGTGAAAACGAAACCAAACAAGAGGCGGTAGCAGAAAAAAACGAAACCCGGCCGGTACAAGAACCGGCAGAAAAGTTACCTGAAATATCTGTGAAACGTCCTCCTCAGCTACCCACAATGCCTGATTTCGGTCTCAAAGGTGAAGACCTTCAAGCCTTCAATCGCGGCTGGCAGAATGCGGCTGATTCGCTGGATGCGGCCATCGCCAAACAATCCGAAAAAATTGCCGAACGAATAGCTATATTGGAAAAAGCCGGTATTCCCTATGTTCGTATGGAAGCATTTATGGACAAAATCAATGGTGGTGAAGTCAACGGATACGGGGAGAAACATACGATGCAACGGTTGACTGAACTGGAACAGTTTACAGAACGGTTGCGCGACAAGACCATGAAACCTTCCGGCTATATTGGCACCGGTTACAAAAATCCCCGTACTACTGCCTTCACAGCCTTGGGTTGCGATATTGCAGATACATACGCCAAGCTGGATCCTGCCATTCCTTATTACGAAGATCGCAACATCGTCGCGTGGCTCAGCCATCACCCTGTACCACAGCAGATCCGCCCTGCCCCAACTATCAAAGGCTCAAACACAGCCGTTATACAACAATCCCTTGAGGAACGTTTACAGGCAGTTCAAGGACAGTACGAAAAGCGGTTATCTGATATGAATGCAGACGGGCAGAAAAAGCACCGCATTTTAGAGGCAGGCATGGAAAACCTGATTAAAGGCCTGCCCGAACAAACACAGATGCAGGCACGCCTGAATTTCTATCAGACCCAATATGGCCGCCTGACGACACAAAAAGACCTGGAACAGCCTCCTGAGCAACAGGAACTGTTTTACGGACGATAATGATAAGAAAGGTCGTCTGAAACATGGTTTCAGACGACCTTGTTTTTTTAAGGAAAAGAACCATGCCTGAAATCAGTGTCTATGGTTTAACCCATGAAGAAATTAGAGAGCTTACGCAACTGGCAAAACAACGGTATGGGAAAGCCAGTGTGTCGTGGATGGCAAAACGGCTTTTGAAGGCGCAGCTTGAAAAGGAAGAACCCGAATTGATCGGACTTCCACCCCCAAAAAGCAGCAAACGCGTTACCGTCCGCCTGCCCGAAAAAGACCGTGCCTACCTCGAAGCCGCCGCCAAAAAGCACAAAAGCAGCGTGAACGACATCATACGCGATATAGTCCAGTCGCACGTCCGTAAGCATCCCCTGCTGACGGCGGCCGAAGTCGAAGTGCTTTTCCAGTCAAACTACCAGCTTTTAAGTATAGGCCGCAACCTCAACCAAATCGCCCGACAGCTCAATATGGGTGAAAGCGCATCCCTCACGTCCGAGCAGATCAAAGCCCTGTCCCAATACATCAAACAGCACACCCAAAGGGTCGGCGATGTACTGCGTATCAACCGAAAACGCCTGTCCGAATAGGAGCAAAACCGTGTCCCTGCACCGCAAAATAGACGACTGGTTCTTGGGCTACAAAACCCGTTCCGTCCGAGCCAAAGATACCGGCCTTTCCGTCCCCAAATCCAAACACAGGGGAAATACCCGCATCCCACTCAAATCCGGCAGCGGTTTGGCCAACCTGACGGCGGCGGCTAAAAAACACCCCGAAGTCATGGTTAAAATCCCTAAAAGGCTAAGTCGAAACTCCAATGGTATGCAGGGCATACGGAACCATTTGGACTACATTTCACGCAACGGTAAAATTACTGTCGAAAATCACTCCGGTGAAAAATTAAACGGTAAAAGAGCCGTCAAATCGCAACTAGAAGATTGGCAGAAACTCAATATCCCCGAAAGAGGCAAACACCGGGAAGCCCTCAATATCGTCCTATCCATGCCTGCCGGAACACCTCCACAGGCAGTATTGAATGCTGCCCGAAATTTTGCCGCCGAACAGTTTGCCGACCATCAATATCTCTTCGCTTTACATCACGAATCCGAAAAAGAAGGCGAACCTGAGCATCCCCATGTACATTTGTGTGTATTGATGAGAGATACCTACGGGCAACGGCTTAATCCGCGTAAAAATGATCTTTTTGAATGGCGCGTCCGTTTTGCTGAAAAACTCCGGGAGGAAGGTGTAGAGTGTGCGGCTACTAAACGGCAACACCGGGGAAAAATCCTCAAAGCTGAAAATGGCATAGTGCGAGCCATGAAAGAACGTGGTGCAACACCCCGCATCGAAAAGCAACGGCTGGAAGAATTAAACCAAGCAATCAAAAACCTGGAACGTCCGACACATCCCTACATTCAGAAGGTCATGCAGACACGCGGTTACATATTGGCTGAATATGGTCTTATAGCCAAGGAACTATATAAGATGGGACACAAAAATGAAGCCCGGCTTATCAGTAAACTGGCTAAGGATATGGTTGGACAGCCTCTAAGCACTAAAGCACAACGGGAATACGATCAAAAGGTCAGACCTCAAATGCAACACGAAACCCGCTCTTTCAAGCAATCAAATGTTGAACAAGACAACGACCTCTCTCGTTAACCGATAAAGTAAAAGCCCTGCGGCCATACAGATGTCTGTATGGCCGCAGGGCTTTTTGTACCTAAAATAGGCAGAAAAATTATTCCAAAATAAATATCTTTTGGAATTAACAACTTATATAAATTCACACTAAATATAATTACTACCCTGTTGACATTTATGTCAACATGCTTCATACTAATATAGGTTGCAAGTCAAATACCCGTTATGGATTCAAGTTCAATGCTGGAACATTAACTTGATCTATAACAGGTGAGTTAGCTTGTTAATTAGTAGAAAGCATCTAGGTTGGTGTGAATACTTCCTAAGTTGCTAGTACGTTATTTACTAATTGTGTTTGATAAGTAACGTATTCTACTTGGGCTTTTAATCAAAGGTCAAGCATTTTGAAACATATTTAATGTAAAACTGATGTTTTAAATGAACATTTTTATAAATTAAGTCTGTCAAAGTAGGAGATCAAAAGAATAAAAGGTTGTAAAGTATTCACGCCTTTTTTGAAAGGCAATTTATGCAGAATCAAGAAGTTATCTTCGAAAACGGCTGGGTTAAATGCCGGTTCCGGAGAGTCAAGAACAGCGACCGCTACCTTGACGCTCATGATTACGGAAGAGATTACTGGATCTTCCCTGTAAAAAATAAAAAACATTAATTTGTTTAGTCAAACCATCCTTCGGGATGGTTTTTTTTATTGCACAATGGGCAAATAGAGTGGATAATTTGAATGTGGGCAATTTAAGTCCACAATATTTTAAATTATCCGATTCTTTGTAATATCTCGAAAATAGGTAATTAGAGCATACCCAAATTAACCACCTTTGTTCGTATAAGGAGCAACAGTGTTTCCAGATAAATATAATCTCAGCCTGAAAGAAAATATCTTTTTGGCCAAAAAGGTATTGGTTGCCCAAATCCACAATCTAAGCCGGTTTGAAAACTGTCAGACAACTTTGTTGCAGACAGAACAGATTATCAATGGGCAAAATGTTGCTTCAGCATCATTGGGTGATATTCAGACTATCTTAAATCTGAAACGTGCTTACCAATATGTAATGCGCCATATTTCAGACGGCCTTCCCGTTGATATACCACTACTAAAAAAAATCAACAGTATTGTTGCCCAGGAAGACTCATTGGCTCCCGGAGATTTCCGTACTGGTACAGTCGGCGTTACCCTGGTTGATGGGTCTCGACACACACCGCCTGCAATGTCGGAAGTTGACGTACAGAACCTGTTGGGACAAATTGAAAACAGAAGTAATTCAACCACTGAAACGGCTATCCGCTCCATGTTGGCCTTTATGCGTCAGCAAATCTTTTGGGACGGTAACAAACGAACGGCCACGCTGTTTGCCAATGCAATGTTGATCGAAAAAGGCTGCGGTATTTTAGAAATTTCAGAACTGCAAATGCCCGAGTTCAACACAAAACTTTCGGATTTCTACCGTTCCGGAGATGATACTGACGTTGCTACTTATTTGTACCAAAATTGTATTTTTGGTATCGACTATTGAGGCTGAACATGAAAGCAGCAAGAATCTACCAACGTGTCAGCACTGAAGAACAAAATCTTGAGCGGCAAAACGCCTTAATTGAGAAAGCTAAGGCAGAAGGTTACTACATTGCGGGGGTTTATAAGGAAAAGGCTTCGGGCGTTCGTGCCGACAGACCTGTATTGAACAAATTGATTGCCGATTTGCAAGAAGGCGACGTGATCATCGCCGAGCATATTGACCGTATCACTCGTCTGCCACTGGTTGAAGCAGAAAAGCTGGTAAACCGTATCCGTGAAAAAGGAGCATTTCTCTCCATTCCCGGCATTATCGACCTGAGTCAAATACAGACTGACTCCGATATTGCCAAAATCGTCTTAGACAGCATACAAACCATGTTGCTTAAAATTGCCCTACAAATGGCTAGAGATGACTACGAACAACGTAAGAAACGCCAAGCAGCAGGAATTGCTGAAGCAAAAAAACAAGGACGATTCAAAGGTCGTCAGGCAGATACTCAAAAACATAAATTGATTATCAGCCTGCGCTCACATCATACCCTTCAAGAAACAGCCAAGTTGGCCGGATGTAGCGTATCCCTGGTGAAACTGGTAATGCGACAACACAAACAATCCCTAATTTCAGAAAAGGAATAAAAATGGCTACCTTAATGCAGAAAGACGCTTTGATTGAACGTGTGGCTTCAGTTTTGGCCATGATTGCGTGAAAAACTCCACGAAGCGAAGGCCGTACACCTGATCAAAGTTGTTTGGTTGCCTTACACCGGGAACTGTATGCTTCAGAACCTGAAGATATTGATTTTGACAAAGTAGTGAGTGAGTGCAATCAGATTTATCAAAAGTATTCTTCTAGTCAGATAAGGAAGGTAGTTATCTATTAGCTGAACAGTACAGCTGTAAATAGGGGAGTGGTCTCGGAAGTAACAGGTTCATTGACGATTCATGTACTGCAAGCTCGGCTGTTTTCATCCCAAATCACTCCTGCTTCTACTCAAAT
>NZ_JAPWBA010000004.1:0-179312 GCF_041433195.1 Neisseria sp. 27098_8_139 | reverse complement strand
CTTCGTTTAGGTTTCGGCTGTTGGGGGAAAGACTTTTTTGCAAAGGTCTCCGTCTGAAAACCAAATTTCAGACGGCCTAAATAATTAAATGCCCGTTCTACAATCATTTTTAAAAACTAGAATGGCACTCTTTGTCCTTGTTTATCTTTAAGATGCCATTGACCTGACGGTGTACAACCGCCACCACTACCGCCGACAGCATAATGATCACAATTCGGGTCAAGCCGTTTCCCTTGAGAATATGAGCCATTTATCAAACCGTTCCCATCAAAGAAACTGCATGCGCCGATAAAAGCTACACAAAACAGGACTAAAATTTTCTTAAACATTCACATTACCATTTTTTTGTGAAAGTAATACCAATCATAGAACTATGACTTTTGTTTTTTAATATAGTTCTTTAATTTTTGTTTTTTATGCAAATAATTAATAATGATATAAGATTGATTAGTAAGTTTTCTGCGTTTGAAAAAGGCCGTCTGAAACCAAATTTCAGACGGCCTTTACCGTGCAGCCTTATTCCGCTACATCAATGCACAAATATTTCAGTTCCAAATACTCATCCGCACCATATTTGCTGCCTTCACGTCCCAAACCGCTGCGTTTCACGCCGCCAAACGGTGCTACTTCATTACTGATTAAGCCCGTATTGAGGCCGACCATGCCGTATTCCAAGGCTTCGCCGACGCGCCATTGGCGGGCAGTGTCGGAGGTGAAAAGGTAAGCTGCCAAACCGTATTCCGTATTGTTCGCAGCCTCGATGACTTCGGCTTCGGTTTCAAAACGGAACACCGGACACAAAGGCCCGAAGGTTTCCTCGCGAGCTACCGCCATTTGCGCCGTAACGCCGCTTAAAACAGTCGGCTCAAAAAACGTTCCGCCCAACGCACTGCGTTTGCCGCCGGTCAGACAACTTGCGCCTTTAGCCAATGCGTCGGCGATGTGCTGCTCAACTTTCTCCACTGCTTTTTCCTCAATCAACGGTCCTTGGTTTACTCCATCCTCCAAGCCGTTGCCCAATTTGAGCGACGCCACTTTTTCACTTAATTTGCGGCAAAATTCGTCGTAAATGCCGGATTGGGCGTAAACGCGGTTGGTGCAGACGCAGGTCTGACCGCTGTTGCGGAACTTGCTGGACAGCGCGCCTTCGACGGCTTTGTCCAAATCGGCATCGTCAAACACGATAAACGGCGCGTTGCCGCCCAGTTCCAAACTCAGTTTTTTAATGTCTGCCGCGCTGTCAGCAAAAATTTTTGCACCGACTTCGGTCGAACCCGTAAAGCTGATTTTGCGCACGGTCGGATTCGTGGCAAATTCATGGCTGATTTCCGAAGCGCGGCCGCTGACGACGGGAAGCAAATCCTGCGGCACGCCAGCTTCGTAAGCCAGTAGCGCCAGCGCATACGCGCTCAGAGGAGTGAGCGATGCGGGTTTGACAATCATCGCGCAGCCCACCGCCAAAGCAGGCGCAGCCTTGCGCGCAATCATCGCAGATGGGAAGTTCCACGGCGTAATCGCGGCGGTAACGCCGATGGGCTGTTTCAACACGACCAGTTTTTGCGACGCCTTCACGCTTGTCAGCACATCGCCGTCAATCCGCCGCGCCTCTTCGGCAAACCAGCGCACAAACGAAGCCGCATAATCCATCTCGCCGCGAGCTTCGGTCAGGCTTTTGCCCTGTTCCATCGTCATGATGTGCGCCAGCTCTTCTTTGTTTTCTTTTATCAGAAAATACCAACGCCACAAAACATCGGCACGCTCCAACGCAGTTTTTGCCGCCCATAGTTTTTGTGCGGCCTCCGCCTTTTGAATCAGCAACTTGAGGTCGTCTGAATGGGTCGTGCGAACAAACGCCAAAGTCTCGCCCGTCGCCGGATTGCCAACTTTGAGGCCGTCTGAAATCGGGGAAAAGGAAATATCGGGGTGGTTGAGCAGTTGGGAAAAGGTTTTCATGGGAAACGACCTTTCTAAAACCGAGGATATACATTCATTATCATATTCATACCATGAAAGCGCAACTGAATCGCAAAATAAGCTGACTGTAAAGGCCGTCTGAATTCTTACAGACGGCCTTTGCTTTAGCGACATCATATCCATCTTAATAACGAATGAAATACAATTATTAATACTCTACCTCAAAAGGATAGGACACATGTATTACAACTATTTGCTATAATACAAAACTCATTTCAACCTTCATCCAAAATTCCATTTTCAGACGGCCTTGTCTGTTTATAAGGCCGTCTGAAATGTTTTCCGTCCATCCTCTTCTTCCGAGCCATGATTCCATCTGATTTCATTGACGAGCTTTTGTCCAAAGTCGATATTGTCGATATTATCGACGAGCAGGTTCCGCTGAAAAAAGGCGGGGCGAACTATATGGCCTGTTGTCCATTTCACAAGGAAAAGACGCCGTCGTTTTCGGTCAGCCCGACCAAGCAGTTTTACCATTGCTTCAGTTGCGGGGCGCATGGTTCGGCAATTGGTTTTGTGATGGAACATCAGGGACTGTCGTTTCCGGAGGCGGTACAGTTTCTTGCCGACCGTGTGGGCATGACGGTGCCTAAAGTTCGCGGGCAGAAAGACAACCCCGAAATCCGTGCCGAACGTAAGAAAAAACAGCAGACTTTGGAAGAAACAACGGCTGCGGCAGCGGATTTTTATGCGCAACAGTTGAAATTCAATCCGGCAGCGAAGGCTTATTTAGACAAACGCGGCTTGAGTGCGGAAGTCATCGCGCATTATGGTTTAGGCTATGCGCCTGACGGTTGGCAGCCTTTGGCGCAAGTGTTCCAACCCTATCCTAATACTGCGTTGGTGGATACGGGCATGGTCATCGACAATGAAGGCAAACATTACGACCGCTTTCGCCATCGGATTATGTTCCCTATCCGTAATCCGCGTGGGCAGGTCATCGGCTTTGGCGGCCGCGTATTGGACGACTCGAAACCCAAATACCTGAACTCTCCCGATACTCCTTTGTTTGATAAAGGGAAAAACCTTTACGGACTATATGAAGGGCGTGCTGCCGTAAAAGAGGCTGGACGGATTTTGGTGGTCGAAGGCTACATGGACGTGGTCGCATTGGCTCAGTTCGGCGTCGGCTACGGCGTAGCGGCTTTAGGTACGGCAACCACGGCGGAACACGTCAAAATCCTGATGCGTCAGGCCGACAGTATTTATTTTTGTTTTGATGGCGACAGCGCGGGACGTAAAGCGGCTTGGCGCGCGCTGGAAAATGCGTTACCACAATTAAAAGACGATAAATCGCTGCATTTTTTATTCTTACCCGAAGAACACGACCCAGACAGCTACATCCGCGCCTATGGCAAGACGCAATTTGAAGATGCCTTGTTAAACCAAAGCAAGCCCCTATCCGAATACTTTTGGGAACATCTTTCAGACGGCCTCAACCTCAATACGCAAGAAGGCAAAGCAGAATTGGTCAAAACCAGTTCTCCGCTTTTGGCTCAGATTACCGCGCCGGCATTGGGCTATCTTCTGAAACAAAAACTCAGCGAGCTGGTGGGTATTGACCCGGACAACCTTGCCCAGTTACTCGGACAAGAAGCACCAAAGCGGCACGTCAAACAAAAAAGTTACAAACTGCCGCCTATTTCTGTCAAACAGCCAACCATGCTGACACTGGTTCAAAGACAGATACGTAGCCTCTTGATAAATCCGGCTTGGGCTTCATATATAGACCTGCCCGATTATCTGGCTTTAAGCGGCGACTTTGCCTGCCTTGCCAATTTGGCCGAAACCATCAAGAATCACAATACGACTCCTGCAACTGCACAAGTGCTTGAATATATGCGCGGTTCGCCCTATGAGGAAACCGTCAATCAAATCTTTTTATCGACCCTTCATTCTGAAGAAATGGAAGGGGATAACGAAGAAGATTGCGAAAGTTTCCAAATCGGCATGAAAAAGTTGTTAAATGAATTAAAATACAGTCAAATCGAAACTTTAAAGCAAAAAAGTATTCAAACTGGTTTGACCGAAAATGAAAAAAGACTATTGCTGTCGCTTTTGACGGCAAAGCAAAACTAACCCCTCAGGCCGTCTGAACAATCTAAATACACGCTGCGAAACATGACACGCAGAACACTCCATCTGTAATATTTTCAGACGGCCTCAGAGTATTAAAGTGAAATCTGATTTCACAACAAAAAGCTCTGCTCCGCCTTCAGGTACGGCCACATCACCGTAAACCGTCGGTATCCTATCAACCTAGAGAGCAATCCATGTCTAAAAATCAAAACTACGAAGAATACCAAGACCAAGACGACAACCGTCCCTTGAGTATCGAAGAGCAGCGCGCGCGTCTGCGCCAACTCATTATCATGGGTAAAGAACGCGGCTACATCACTTATTCCGAAATTAACGACGCCCTGCCCGACGATATGTCTGATGCCGAGCAAATCGACAACATCGTCAGCATGATTTCCGGCTTGGGCATCCAAGTAACCGAGCAAGCCCCTGATGCTGAAGACATCCTCTTGAGCGACAACGCCGCCGCCATGACCGATGACGATGCCGTTGAAGAAGCCGAAGCAGCACTCTCCAGCGCAGATTCAGAATTCGGCCGCACTACCGACCCTGTGCGCATGTATATGCGTGAAATGGGGCAAGTCGATCTGTTGACGCGCGAAGACGAAATCATCATCGCCAAAAAAATCGAAAATGCACTGAAAAACATGGTGCAGGCAATCTCAGCCTGCCCAGGCTCGATTGCTGAAATTCTGGCTTTGATCGAGCAAGTCCGCAACGATGAAATCCGTGTGGATGAAGTCGTTGAAGCCATCATCGACCCTAACGAAGTCTTATTGAACGAATTGGGCTTGGGTCATTTGGAAAATGCCAAACCAGATAGCGAAGAAGGCGAAACCGATAGCGATGATGAAGATGGCGACGATGAAGATGAAGACGGTTCAGGTAGCGACTCTGAAGCCATATCAGCCGCCCATTTGGCCGAACTGAAACAAAAAGTTTTGGAACACTTCGCCTTTATCGAGAGCGAATACGGCAAAATGATCAAGCAGTTGGAAAAACACGGCAGCCAACATGCCAACTACCTGAAACACCGCGATGCCATTGCCAACAAACTGTTGGAAGTCCGTTTTGCCACACGTCAAATCGAAAACCTGAGCAGCAACCTGCGCAGCCGCGTTGAAAACATCCGCAAACTCGAACGTGAAACCCGCGACATCTGTATCGACCGCGTCCGCATGGAACGCGACTACTTCATCAAAAACTTCCTGCCCGCCATTACTGATTTGAAATGGGTAGAAGAAGAAGTAGCCAAAGGCCGTGTATGGGCAAATGCGTTGGATCGTTTCCGCCACGCCATCCTCGAAAAACAAACCGAGCTGGCAAATATGGAAGCCGAAACCCGCATTTCCATCGAAGAGTTGAAAGAAATCAACAAAAACATGGTGTTGAGCGAAAAAGAAACCTCAGCAGCCAAACAGGAAATGATTCAGGCCAACTTGCGTTTGGTTATTTCCATTGCCAAAAAATACACCAACCGCGGCTTGCAGTTCCTTGATTTGATTCAAGAAGGCAATATCGGCCTGATGAAAGCGGTGGACAAATTCGAATACCGCCGCGGCTACAAGTTCTCAACTTACGCCACATGGTGGATTCGTCAAGCAATTACCCGTTCCATTGCTGACCAAGCACGTACCATCCGTATTCCGGTTCACATGATTGAAACCATCAACAAAATGAACCGTATCTCGCGCCAATACCTGCAAGAAACCGGTGAAGAGCCTGATTCTGCCAAACTGGCCGAGCTGATGGAAATGCCGGAAGACAAAATCCGCAAAATCATGAAAATCGCCAAAGAGCCGATTTCCATGGAAACACCGATTGGCGATGACGATGATTCGCACTTGGGCGATTTCATCGAGGATGCCAACAACGTTGCGCCGGCAGAAGCTGCGATGTACACCAGCCTGCACGAAGTAACCAAAGAAATCCTCGAGAGCCTGACACCGCGCGAAGCCAAAGTTTTGCGTATGCGTTTCGGTATCGATATGAATACCGACCACACTTTGGAAGAAGTCGGCAAACAATTTGACGTAACCCGTGAACGTATCCGTCAAATCGAAGCCAAAGCCCTGCGCAAGCTGCGCCACCCAACCCGCAGCGACCGCCTCCGCAGCTTCCTCGACAGCGAAGAAAACAAATCGTAAAAACAAACCGCAGGTTGAAAGACCTGCGGTTTTTTATTGGAATACGAAAAGGCCGTCTGAAAAACCAAATCTCAAAAGATTCAATGGTTTCAGACGGCCTTAAATTTATTTTGATAATTTATTCAGCCTCAGTGGTTTTCTTTTTCGGACGACGACGGCGACGTTTGAGTTTTCCATCAGTTGATCCACTTTGTTTCTGACGTTTGTGATCATTGGCCGCAGTCATTTGCTGACGGGTTTCCTCATCGGCATGTTGGAAAGTTGTCCACCAAGAAGCCATCTCTTTATCAACCTCGCCAACCTCGCTACGCAAAATCAGGAAATCATAAGCGGCTCGGAAACGGGCTTGTGATAGCAGGCGATACGGGCGTGCACCGCGCATATTGTCGAATTGCGGCTGAAATTGCCAGATTTCACGCATGGTTGCAGAAAATCGTTGTGGCACGCCCCAACCCTT
The DNA here is from genome assembly GCF_041433195.1 of Neisseria sp. 27098_8_139. Classification (NCBI taxonomy): domain Bacteria; kingdom Pseudomonadati; phylum Pseudomonadota; class Betaproteobacteria; order Neisseriales; family Neisseriaceae; genus Neisseria; species Neisseria sp. 27098_8_139. The sequence continues at coordinate 172,655 of NZ_JAPWBA010000004.1, read as the reverse complement.
CTCTACCGTATCACGCATAGTGTTCATCGCATCCATCAATGCAGGGACAGGTTTTTGTCCATGGTTCAGATTTCGTTGCCACATAGCATTTAGTGTCGGCCACAATACCGCCGCCAATACGAAACCAACGGAAACGGACTTATCCGCACGGATACGTTCGTCGGTATTTTTCAACGCCAACATAATCATACATTTATTGGCCGCTTCAGCAGTTTTCAAGGCATCTAAAAGCGGATGGATGCCTTCGGGAATGCCCAACTCGTTCAACCGTTTCAAACAGGCACGGGAATAACCAGAAAACAGGATTTTCAGAATTTCGTCAAAAAGACGGGCCACAGGCTCATTTTTCAGACGGCCTGCATATTCGGTAATCGGCAAAGCCGTTTGCTCTTCCACTTCAAAGCCCAACTTGCCCGATAAACGTACAGCGCGAAGAATACGGACAGGATCTTCCTGATAGCGTTCGGCAGGATCGCCTATCATCACCAATTTTTTATCGGCAACATCAGCCACGCCCTGATGGAAATCCCAAATCTCCTCTTTAATTGGGTCGTAATACAGCGCATTACAGGTAAAGTCGCGACGCATGGCATCTTCTTCAATGCTGCCGTAAGTATTGTCCTTCATAATTCGGCCTTGCGCATTTTGCTGAACCTTATCGCCACCGCGGAACGTCGTCACTTCAATGGTTTCTGGACCAATCATCACATGAACGATTTGGAAACGGCGGCCGATAATGCGGCTGCGGCGGAATACTTTGCGGATTTGCTCCGGCGTGGCATCTGTTGCAATATCAAAGTCTTTGGGCTCGACCCCGAGCAACAAATCCCGAACGGCACCGCCTACAACATAAGCCTGAAAACCGGCTTCATGCAGACGTTTGGCAATTTTCTCCGCAGCAAAGCTCAACATATCCGCGCGGATACCGTGTTGCTCAATCGGGATAATTTCCTTTTCGGGTAACGATTTGACGTGTTTTTTAGGCAACACTTTATGTAGCCATTTTTTTAACATAAGCAGCTCTTTTCACAATAAAAAAGGCCGTCTGAAACTTGTCTGGCTTAAGCCTTTGCACAATATTCTGCCGCAGAAGGGGCAAAACATTGAGCAAAGGCTTCAGACGGCCTAAAAAAGACGTGCCATTATACCTTATGGAAGTTCGATTAATTAGCGTATTGGCAAAAAATATCGGCTATAATGTCGGTCTGACAACGATTCAGGCAGAACATCATGTACCACTACAAATCCGAAGCTACCCAATTCCTCGACAAACTCATGGAAGACAATCCCGAAATGGAAGCGCAACGCCTCGAAAACCGCCATTTGCTGTGGGATGTTACCCTCAATCCGACAGAGCAGGCCGAATTTGAAGCGGCCAAAGTCAACAAAAAAACCTATACCTACTATCAAGACTAATCCCGTATCGGCATGACAACCAACACGCACAATACCGATCCGGCATTACAACATTACCTCAACAGCATCGGTCAATCCGAACATCCCGTTTTGACCGCATTGCGCGAGCGTACCCAATCACATCGTCTGGGAAAGATGGCCATCGCCCGAGAGCAGGCAACCATGTTGGTGTGGTTGGCCAAATTGTTGAATGCCAAAAAATATTTGGAAGTTGGCGTCTTTACCGGTTACAGCAGCACCGCCATGGCGCTTTCCCTCCCCGAAGACGGCAAAATCACGGCTTGCGACATTAATGTAACCTTTACCGATATTGCCCGCGAAACATGGCAGGCAGCAAACGTAGCGCATAAAATCTCGCTTCATCTGCAACCGGCTTTGCTGACTTTGGACGATTTGATTGCGCAAGGCGAATCAGAAAGCTACGACTTGGCACTTATCGATGCCGACAAACCGCCTACGCCGCAATATTTTGAACGCTGTTTGAAACTGGTACGGAGTGGCGGCGTGATTGCCATCGACAATATCTTGTTGGGAGGACGCGTCATGAATGAAGCTGCCGAAAATGATCCGCCCAGCTTGGATATCCTGCGCCATTTCAACCAAAATCTGCCGCACGATACACGCATTATTCCCATTACCCTGCCTGTCGGCGACGGTTTGACATTGCTACTAAAAAAATAAAACGACACAATCCGATGAAAACATTATCACATTCCCTGTTTCTTTTGCCGCTTACTCTATTAGCCGCATCATGCGCCGTTTCCCATCCTCCCCAACCTGCCGACAATCCCAACTTCGTTCTGCCGGATATTCCGCGTGAGCCTTTGCATGAAAAAAGTATTCCCTATCCGCGTTTGGACGCACAAACCCAGATTGACCACTTAGGTATACAAATTGCCCGACTGGAACGCACGGTTGAAGAATTAAATCAACGCTTGCACACATTGGAACAACAACGAACCATCAAACGTCCGACTACTTCGGCTTCCAACCCCAAAGCCCAGCGATTGGACGACCGCAAGCTGAAAATGAATTATTTGGCCAATGGTGGCAGAGTGCCGTCTGAAACAGACTCAGCTTCGCAAAACGAACTGCGCCTTTATAATCAGGCGCAAAAATACTATCAGCGCAACAACTTCTCTGCCGCAGTGGCCATTTTGAAAGAAGCAGACGGAGGCAACGGCAGCGAAATTGCCCGCCGCAATATGTACCTGCTTCTACAAAGCCAACAACGTCTGGGCAACTGTGAATCCGTTATCGAAATCGGCAACCGCTATGCCAACCGATTCCGCAACAGCCCGCAAGCTCCTGATGCCATGTACAGCATCGGCCAGTGCCAATACAAACTGCAACAAAAAGACATCGCCCGCAGCACATGGCGCAAACTGATACAAAGCTTCCCCAACAGCGAAGCGGCAAAACGCGCTTCTATCAGCCTTAAACAAAGATAAACGTTCAGACGGCCTTGTCATCTCCAAGGCCGTCTGAATATTTTTTACCCTTAATCCATTCAAGCAAAAGGAACCCCTCATGATCCAAGTCGGCATTATTATGGGCAGCAACAGCGATTGGCCGGTGATGCAGCAGGCAGCACAATTTCTCAAAGAATTCGGCGTTGAATACGAAGCGCGTGTCGTCTCTGCACACCGTACGCCTGATTTGATGTTTGAATACGCCGAAACCGCACGCGAACGCGGCATCAAAGCCATCATTGCCGGCGCAGGCGGCGCAGCGCATTTACCGGGCATGGTCGCTGCCAAAACCACGGTTCCCGTCTTGGGCGTTCCCGTTCCTAGCAAATATCTGCGTGGCGAAGACTCCCTGCTTTCGATTGTGCAAATGCCTAAAGGTGTTCCTGTTGCCACATTTGCCATTGGCGAAGCCGGTGCGGCCAATGCAGCGCTATTTGCCATTTCACTTTTGGCCAACGAAAGTCCTGAGTTGGCTGAAAAACTGGCGGCCTTCCGTGCCAAACAAGAACAAACCGTCCTAGCCATGGAATTGCCCGAAGCATAAGGAACTAAGGCCGTCTGAAAGCTGTAAAGGGAAACTTTGATTTCGTTTTATGATTGTTCAGACGACCTTTTTTCTTTTATCAAATTAAATTAATGCCATGAAAACCCTAGCATTCGTCCTACTCTCCACCCTGCTTTGCGCCTGCCAAAGTCCAAGCACTTCTGCTCAATCAACTGCCACCCCATCTCAACAACAAGCCCAAGATACAACCGGCAATCTGATTATCTTCTATAATGCCCAAACCGGTTCTGCACCATTGCTAAAAGCAGTGAAAACCTCCGGCGCAACTTTGGTTTACGAATACAAAAACCTGCACGGCATTGCTATCCGTCCATCTTCCAAGACCAGTATTGAAGATGCCATTGCCTATTTCAAAAAAGTAAACGGCGTATTGTCTGTCGAACAAGACCGACTGCTTAAACTTCAATAAACAAACTATTTTTAACCAAATAAAAAAGGCCGTCTGAAACGCATCACTACGATTTCAGACGGCCTTTACTTTTTCAATAAATCAAATCATACCGCTGCCTTGTGCTTTAGGCTTGGCTTGACCAAATTCCAATTTGCTCAGTGCAGACAGATAAGCCTTGGCAGTCGCCACCAACACGTCGGTATCTGCACCTTGACCGTTGACCACACGATCGCCACGTTGCAGGCGGACAGAAGTTTCGCCTTGGCTTTCTGTGCCTTGCGTCACCGCGTTGACAGAGTAGATCTGCAAGGTTGCGCCACTTTGAGCCACGCTTTCAATGGCTTTAAAGATCGCGTCAACAGGGCCGGAACCGGTAGCGGTAGCGTGTTTTTCTTCGCCGCGAATACTGAACACGATATTGGCACGAGGCTCTTCACCGGTTTCAGTGCTGATTTTTTGAGAGATGAATTTGTAGCTTTCAGCATTCAGGCTGCCCATTTCATCAGACACCAAAGCGTGCAAGTCTTCATCAAAGATTTCGCGTTTCTTATCCGCCAGCTCTTTGAAGCGTGCAAATGCCGCATTCAACGCCTCTTCGCTTTCCAATTCGATACCCAAATCTGCCAGCTTGGTTTTGAAAGCATTACGGCCGGACAATTTGCCCAAAGTCAGGCGGTTGGTTGACCAGCCGACTGATTCGGCAGTCATGATTTCATAGGTTTCAGGGTGTTTCAACACGCCGTCTTGGTGGATGCCTGATTCGTGCGCAAAGGCGTTTGCGCCGACTACTGCTTTGTTTGGCTGAATCGGATAGCCCGTGATAGTAGATACCAGTTTGGAAACCGGCACGATTTGCGTGGTATCGATGCCGGTTTCCAAGCCAAACAAATCATGACGCACTTTCAACGCCATCACGATTTCTTCAAGGCTGGCATTGCCTGCGCGTTCTCCCAAACCGTTGATGGTACATTCCACCTGACGCACACCTGCCTGAACAGCAGCTAATGAGTTAGCAACCGCCATACCCAAGTCATTATGGCAGTGGGTCGACCAAACTACTTTGTCGCCATTGGGAACGCTTTTGATGATGTTGCTGATACGCTCGTACCATACGGAAGGGATGGAGTAGCCGACAGTATCGGGAATGTTGATAGTAGTCGCCCCCGCTTCGATAACCGCCGTAAAGATTTTGGCAAGGAAGTCCAAATCCGAACGCACTGCGTCTTCGGCAGAAAATTCCACATCGTCAGTGTATTCTTTGGCAATTTTCACCGCTTTGACCGCCGCATCGATGACCTGCTGCGGCTTCATTTTCAGTTTGTGTTCCATGTGGATCGGGCTGGTAGCGATAAAAGTGTGAATACGTTTATTCGGAGCGGGGGAAACAGCTTCGCCTGCTTTGCGCACATCGTTTTCAACGGCACGCGCCAATGAGCAAACTGTAGATTTGGTAATGATTTTGGCAATCGCATTAACCGATTCAAAATCGCCCGGACTGGCTGCTGCAAAACCTGCCTCAATCACATCGACACCCATCTTTTCCAACTGGCGGGCAATACGGATTTTCTCCTCTTTGGTCATGGATGCACCGGGCGACTGCTCGCCATCGCGCATGGTAGTGTCAAAAATAATTACACGATTGGTCTGTGTCATTTCTGTTCTCTCCAGAGATTCGTTTTTTTGTAAAAAAGCATTCAAATCAAGCGGTCTGCCTTGCGCTTCCGCCAAAGCGGTCAGTTTTTGCAACTGAGCCAAAGGCAGGGAACCGCGTGTACGCCATTTGTAGATAGCCGCTGTGGTCGCAGCATTTTCCGGATCGTGCTGTTTCAGGGCTTCGGCCAGCGCGTTTACGCCGCCAAAATAGGCAACCAAACGGTCAATGTCTAATTGCATGATGTTCCTTGTCCAAATCTGATTAAGATTATTGTGTTCTGGTTTTGCATTATACTCATTTTAGACAAAACGACAATCTATTTTTATCAAAATATTAGTACAAATCTTAAAATCTGAGAAATTTTTATACATTTTGTCTAATTTATACTATTAAAAGCTCCTCTCAAACCGAACATATCCTAAATATAGTAAACTAATCCCCTATTTCCCCGATTTGAAACACATTATGCCCCACACCATCCCTACCAACCGCTCCGACATCGAATGGCGTAACGAAAGCACACAAAAGCCGCCCAAGCAGGCGGTTTACATACAAGAAGCAGGTGCAACAGAAATTCTAAAAAATGCCCACGCGCAAACTGCAACTGTTTGGACTGGCGATTTTCACAATGCCAAGCAAGTCTTGGCCGCAATGAAAAAACGTATCCGCAGGCCGTCTGAAAAAAAGAAAGACGCGCCTGCCGATATTCAGACGGCCTTTCACGCCCACCGTATGAAACAGGCTCAGCAAAGCCGTTTGCTCAATATGCTTGCCGTTGAAATCCAACCGAATTTTCAACTGGACAATGCACGCTCACCTGACATCTACGCCGCCCTATGCGATGTTTACGACACACCAAACGACAAACCGTTTCTCTTACCGCTAAATCAACTGCTAGGCTTTATCGGTGCGCACGAATGGCACAAAAAAGGTATAGACATTCCGCAGCTAGACGGAAAAATCCATGTTCCTTTCGGCGTATTCTCTCCACTGCGTGGCGAATATTTGGATTTAATCGCCCAAGCACCACTCGCTCCCAATATTCAGACGGCCTTTGACATCGGCACCGGCTCAGGTGTTATTGCCGCAATTTTGGCCAAGCGAGGCATACCCGACATCATTGCCACAGACACCAACCCCAAAGCAATTGCCTGCGCCACAGCAAACCTCGAACGCCTAGGCTTGGATAAAGCCGTCAACATCCAATCGATTGATTTATTTCCAGAAAGTTGCGCCAACCTTATCGTCTGCAATCCGCCTTGGTTGCCAGCAAAACCTACCTCCGCTATTGAGACCGCCCTTTACGACCCCAATAATGCCATGCTGACTGCGTTCCTCAACGGCGTACGTCATCACTTAAATCCAAACGGCGAAGTCTGGCTGATTATTTCCGACTTGGCAGAACACTTGCATTTGCGCGATAAAGACTTTCTAAACCTATGCTTTCAGACGGCCTCACTCAATGCAGTCGATATTTTGAAAACCAAACCGCAACACAAAAAAGCAATAGATGAATCCGATCCTTTAGCGTTTGCCAGAAACAAGGAAACCACTTATCTATACCGTTTGAAAGCGATATAAAATCAAGGCCGTCTGAACATTCAGACGGCCTTAAAGCATTTCCATAAAAGAAAACGGCATATCCGTAAAGATATGCCGTTGATGGGAGCAGGGACTGCTATATTTGGCAGTGGTTTGTGTTTTAGTCCTCTTGCGCCGCTGTTTGCAGGTAGTTTGGCAAACCAACTTTGCCAATCAATTCCTGCTGAGTTTCAAGCCAGTCGATGTGTTCTTCGTTGATGTCTTTTTGTTTTTCCAACAAATCACGGCTGACGTAGTCTTGTTGTTCTTCTGCAAGAGCGATGGCTGCAACCAGAGCATCATGTTTTTCATACTCTTTTTTCAGATCGCAGGCAATGATTTCTTCGGTAGATTCACCGATCAACAGTTTACCCAACTCTTGCAGATTAGGCAGGCCTTCCAAGAACAAAATACGCTCGATCAAATCGTCTGCGGATTTCATTTCGCGGATGGATTGTTTGAAGAAGTGTTCGCCCAATTCTTCAAAGCCCCAGTTTTTCAAAATGCGGGCATGCAGGAAGTATTGGTTGATGGTAACCAAGAGCAAGCCCAAGTTTTTATTCAATTCGCGGATAACTAAGCGATCGCCTTTCATTTTCAGCTCCTTATACGTTATACGCTAGACTACAGTTGGCTTTGGTAGTAGTTGCCTTCGCCGACCAATTCGATCAGACGCAGTTGTTGTTCCAACCAGTGAGCGTGATCTTCTTCAGTGTCTTTCAGTTGGGCAACCATCAAATCGCGGGTAACATAGTCTTGAGCTTCTTCGCACAATTTGATGCCTTTTTTCAGCGCATCGCGTACTTCGTATTCAGTGTTCAAGTCTGCTTTCAGGCAGGAAATTACGTCGGTACCGATGTTCAGCTCGGCACGGGTCATTTTAGGAGTACCGCCCAACATCAGGATACGACGGATGAAGTCTTCGGCGTGAGTGGTTTCTTCTTCCATCTCGTGGTTCAAACGTTCGAACAGTTTGGTGTAACCCCATTCAGAGTACATGCGAGAGTGGATAAAATATTGGTCGCGAGCAGCCAACTCACCAGACAATAATTCGTTCATGTAATCAATAACTGCTTGGTTGCCTTGCATAATTCTTTCTCTTTCTTTTAAAAGTTGACGATCACGAAATGAAGATTCGTGTGTTGTTACGGAATGAGGTAATTGTATGCATAAGTAGCACTTTTGACAAATTTTCTATTTAAAATACAAACAATTATCAAAAAATTTAACCCGCCTAAAAGGCCATCTGAAAAATTAATTACCTGTTTTTAATAACATTTTTTTGACATTAGTATTAAGAATCTATTGTATTACTCAAAAACATTTACATTCGTTAACCATAAATAAAAGCAAATAATCCAACAAAATCAATCAAATTTAATTATGAATTATTCTCAACTGCTTTTGCCTCATTTTTTTGAATCTTCTACTCCGTCAACACTTAGGAATCGTGCTATAATTGCCAGTTATCTTTTTTTTAAGCACCTAGCTGAAACACATAAATCATCATGAAACAAATCCGCAATATTGCCATCATCGCCCACGTCGACCATGGCAAAACCACATTAGTTGACCAATTGCTGCGTCAGTCCGGTACATTCCGTTCCAACCAGCAAGTAGAAGAGCGCGTAATGGACAGCAACGATCTTGAAAAAGAGCGCGGCATTACCATTCTCGCTAAAAATACTGCCATCGAATACGAAGGCTACCACATCAACATCGTAGATACCCCGGGACACGCCGATTTTGGTGGCGAAGTGGAACGTGTATTGGGCATGGTTGACTGCGTCGTACTGTTGGTTGACGCACAAGAAGGCCCTATGCCGCAAACCCGTTTCGTGACCAAAAAAGCCTTGGCTTTGGGTCTGAAACCTATCGTTGTCATCAACAAAATCGACAAACCGTCTGCCCGTCCAAGCTGGGTTATCGACCAAACATTCGAATTGTTCGACAACTTGGGCGCAACCGACGAACAATTGGACTTCCCTATCGTCTATGCTTCAGGTCTGTCCGGCTTTGCCAAATTGGATGAAAACGACGAGAGCAGCGACATGCGCCCTCTGTTCGAGACCATTTTGAAACACACGCCTCCTCCAAGCGGCAACGCAGACGCAACGTTGCAACTTCAAATTTCCCAACTGGACTACGACAACTACACCGGCCGCCTTGGTATCGGCCGCATCCTGAACGGTCGCATCAAACCCGGCCAAGTCGTTGCCGTTATGAATCATGAAGAACAAGTTGCCCAGGGCCGTATCAACCAACTGTTAGGTTTCCAAGGCTTGGAACGCGTACCTTTGGAAGAAGCTGAAGCCGGCGACATCGTGATTATTTCCGGTATCGAAGACATCGGTATCGGCGTAACCATTACCGACAAAGACAATCCTAAAGGCTTGCCTATGTTGAGCGTGGACGAACCGACCCTGACCATGGACTTTATGGTTAACACTTCTCCTTTGGCCGGTACTGAAGGCAAATTCGTAACTTCCCGCCAAATCCGCGACCGTCTGCAAAAAGAATTGCTGACCAACGTTGCCCTGCGTGTTGAAGATACTGCCGACGCTGATGTATTCCGCGTTTCCGGCCGTGGCGAATTGCACCTGACCATTTTGTTGGAAAACATGCGCCGCGAAGGCTTTGAATTGGCAGTCGGCAAACCGCGCGTGGTATTCCGTGAAATCAATGGCCAAAAATGCGAGCCTTACGAAAACCTGACCGTGGACGTACCGGATGAAAACCAAGGCGCCGTTATGGAAGAGCTTGGCCGTCGCCGTGGCGAATTGACCAATATGGAAAGTGACGGCAATGGCCGTACCCGTCTGGAGTACCACATTCCTGCCCGCGGCCTGATCGGTTTCCAAGGCGAGTTCCTGACCCTGACCCGTGGTACCGGCTTGATGAGCCACGTATTCGACGACTACGCACCGGTTAAACCTGATATGCCCGGCCGACACAACGGCGTATTGGTTTCTCAAGAGCAAGGTGAAGCCGTTGCTTACGCCCTGTGGAACTTGGAAGACCGCGGCCGTATGTTCGTTTCTCCAAACGACAAAGTCTACGAAGGCATGATTATCGGTATTCACAGCCGCGACAACGACTTGGTGGTAAACCCTCTGAAAGGTAAAAAACTGACCAACGTCCGTGCCAGCGGTACAGATGAAGCCGTGCGCCTAACTACGCCTATCAAATTGACTTTGGAAGGCGCAGTTGAGTTCATCGACGATGACGAACTGGTTGAAATTACGCCACAATCCATCCGCCTGCGTAAACGCTACCTGAGCGAATTGGAACGTCGCCGTCATTTCAAAAAACTGGACTAATTCTGTTTGATTGATATGTTTTAAAATTAAGGCCGTCTGAAAAGTGTTTTGGAAATCTTAGATTTCATTTTTACACTTTCAGACGGCCTTTTATCATCTGTTCAAATAAAGTAAATCGGTATTTCTTCCGCTTGTACTGCCGCTTCATCAGTACGATCATTCTTACGATATTGCCCCGGCGATATCCCATATTGCTTTTTGAATGCCTTGCCGAAATGCGTTTCCGATTGAAAACCGACCGAGAGCGCAACCGATAAAACCGAATCCGCCGTCTGTTTCAACAATAATGCCCCCTGCTGCAAGCGGATACTGTTAACAAAGGCATGAGGGCTTGTTCCCGTCTGCTGCTTAAATACCCGCATCAACTGGGCGCGAGATAAGTTGGCTATCGCGGTCATTTTCTCGATATTCCATTCCTCTTCCGGCTTATCCACTACTGCCTGAAGCAGATTCCGTAGGCGTTTGTCCTGCCAACCATTCAGCAAACCGCTTAATTGCGCTTCCCCATTTTTCTCCAGGCTGGCTCGAAGTAGAAATACCAGTAACACCGAAGCCAACGCGTTCACAACCGCTACCGAGCCAGACAAAGCCTGACTGCTCTCATATTGCAACAATGCCACCAAATACTGCAAAGAAGGATGGTTAATATTTAGTAAAACCGTATCAGGCAGCCCTGCCATAATATCCGCCTGCGCTTCATATTCAAATCGCGCGCAGAAAAGATGCAAAGCCGCATCGCCTCCTGCATGACTCTGCTTGACTTTAAATGCGCCTTTTTCACTCGTCAGCACGTTGACGCCGAGATTTTCACAACTACTATCGCTGCTCAAAGTATGCCCTACGCTGCGCGGAAAAAAAATGACATCCCCCGCACTCAGTAGCCTGGCCTCTTGCTCCCCATCAATTCGGATATAACCCGAACCGGCAGTTACGATATGTACCAAACCATTCGTACGCTTGGGCTCATGCCGCACATACCACTCCCCCCGAAAAAGACATTGAACATCCACGCTGCCTTTTACCTGCGCCAATTCGACCAACCTATCCAAAATATCCATAGTGTTTTTTACCAATAAATGAGATGTTTTGACGATTTCATTCTTCCAATTATTGCAATAATACACACACCAAACATAAACGGATAGGATTTTTTATCTTATCCACTTACATTAAGAAAGGACATATCATGTTTAAAGACTGGCCTGAACATACCGCCTTGGTAAAAAAAGCATTCGGCGAACTGGGTAAAAACCATCCTAAAATGCTGCAAGCCTACGGCGCACTGGATCAAGCAGCCGCTGCCGAAGCACTGGATGCCAAAACTCGCGAACTGATCGCCATCGCCGTTGCCATTACCACACGTTGCGAAAGCTGCATCAGCGTGCATGCCGCCGCTGCAGCCAAGGCAGGTGCAACCGAAAGCGAAATCGCCGGCGCATTGGCCACTGCTATCGCCCTGAACGCAGGTGCCGCTTATACCTACGCTTTGCGCGCTTTGGAAGCAGTAGAAACCCAACGCTAATCGGTGTGTAAAATCAGGCCGTCTGAAAGCTGACTCCCCTTTCAGACGGCCTGATGAAATGCTAAACTGATAAAGTTATCATATTGTTTTCTGTCTAATAGGAGATTGAACCATGAAGAAACTGCTGACCGCCGTACTTTTTGCCGCCGCTGTTGCCACTCCTTTGGCCGCTTCCGCAGCCTCTATGCCTAAAGTTGAAAAAAGCGCGGCTCAACCTGCAAAAGCAAAAGGCGTTTGGATTGATGTCCGCTCTGCCGAAGAGTTTAAAGAAGGCCATTTGCAAGGTGCGCTCAATATTCCGCACGACCAAATCGTTGAACGCATCAAATCCGTCAGCCCGGATAAAAACGCACCGGTCAACCTCTACTGCCGCAGCGGCCGCCGTGCAGAAGCCGCGCTGACTGAGCTGAAAAAAGCCGGCTACACTAACGTAACCAACCATGGCGGTTATGAAGACTTGGTGAAAAAAGGTTTGAAATAAATCTAGCTGATTTTAAAAAGGCCGTCTGAAACTTTTCAGACGGCCTTTTTTGCCATTACAGGCAGCAACTTCCAAATCTCAAACGTTTGCTGAGGCCGGTTTCGTGAATCAATTGTTTGATAACCAAAATATTGGTGTTATCGGCCAAGGCGCGAATGCTGTGCGCTTCCATCGGTTCAAGACGGATAACTTGCAAGCCTTCGGTCTGCAAAACTTCGTCCACCGTTTTGATTTCGGCTTTGCCGTTTAAAACCAAAAACAAAATAATCGCATCCGCCTCATATGCCGGAATTTCATTATTCTTCTGCAGTGAAAGCTGAACAATCTCCTGATTGCCGTCTGAAGCAATCACGCCACCCAATAAAGCTTTGGGGTCTAACTCATAATGTTTCATTATTATCCTTTCCGCCCAAACGTTGCCGATTCATGGACAATCGCTCAAGCAAACCAGTACAATACCGCCCATCTTACCGATAGACACAATATTGTCACATGAACATATTAATCTCAAACGACGATGGTTATCTTGCGCCCGGTTTGGCAGTTTTAGCAAGAGTATGTGCAGAATTTTCCAATGTCAGAGTGGTTGCGCCCGAACGCGATCGCAGCGGCGTCAGCAATTCCCTGACTTTAGATCGTCCTTTACAACTGAAACAGGCGGAAAACGGGTTTTACTATGTGAATGGCACCCCGACCGACTGCATTCATGTCGGCCAGCATGCTCTTGCCGACTTCAAACCCGACTTAGTCTTGTCCGGCATTAACAACGGCGCAAACATGGGCGACGATACGCTTTATTCTGGTACGGTTGCCGCCGCGACTGAAGCCTATTTAATGGGCATTCCCGCCATCGCCTTCTCGCTTGCCGATTCCAGCGGCCGTTATTGGGAGACTGCGGAAAAAGCCGCTTGGATACTGCTTTCCTACTTTCTCAAACGCCCTATTTCCGAACCCATCTTATGGAACATCAATATCCCAGCCGTCGCACCTGAGGATATCCAAGGCATAAAAATTACACGGCTCGGGCGTCGTCATCATGAACAAAGCATTGTTCCCATGTATAATCCACGTGGCGAACAAATTTATTGGATTGGGCCGGTCGGCGATGTTTCCGACAGCGAAGAAGGTACCGACTTTGGCGAATGCGCGTCCGGCTTCATCACGATTACCCCCCTGCAAGTCGATTTGACTGCCTACGGACAAATGGAGCAAACCGCTTCCTTTTGGTCAGAAATCCCTGCGCCTTAACAGTCCCTAACAGCCGAACACTTGAGAAACAAGCATATTTTTATTATGATATGCTCCGATGAGAACAATTACCCGAATACGAAAGTCATTAACATGTTGAAAAAAAGTGTATCTTATGCCGGATCGGCAGCTTTGGTTTTATTACTTGCAGCCTGTGCCAGCCAACAACCGGCTCCTGTAGTCGTCGGCACACCAAGCGGTGGTTCAACAACAGGCTCTACCGCTGACAATCCTTACGGTGCAGCGCCTTACAATACCAACACCAGCCCAGCGGCAGATGCTCCATACACTCCGCCGGCAAGTACACCTGCTCCAACGTACAACAGCGGCAGCATCGGCACTTACACGCCTTCTTATGCGCCTGTTGATATTAATGCAGCGACACATACTGTTGTTCGTGGTGATACCGTTTACAACATCTCCAAACGCTACAACATTACCCAAGACAATCTGCGTGCATGGAATAACCTGGCCGACAACACCATCAGCATTGGTCAAACCCTGCGCGTGAAACCTGAGGGCTACGTTGCACCTGCAGCTTCTGCAAGCAAACCTTCTACTCCAACAACGACAACCACTGCTCCAACCCCAAGCACTCCTGCCAATACACCAACCGTGTCTACCGGCAGCAGCCGCAACGTCAGCGGCATTACATGGCAGCGTCCGACTACCGGTAACGTTATCGCCAACTTCGGTGGCAGCAACAAAGGCGTAGATATCGCTGGTACGCAAGGCCAGCCTGTTGTTGCAGCGGCAGACGGTAAAGTCGTTTACGCAGGCTCAGGCTTGCGCGGTTACGGCAACTTGGTCATCATCCAACACAACTCCTCATTCTTGAGCGCATACGGCCACAACCAACGCCTGCTGGTTAATGAAAACCAAACCGTTAAACGCGGTCAAACCATTGCGCACATGGGTAATACCGATGCATCTCGTACCCAGCTGCACTTTGAGATCCGTCAAAACGGCAAACCGGTCAATCCGGCAAATTATGTTGCCTTCTAGGCTGATTCAAGCAACCTAATTTCAATTCAATCCCTGCCTAAATGTCATTTAGGTAGGGATTGTTTGTACCGGTTCCCCATGAAATTTCATCTCCCCCTTCTTTATACCCTGCTATTGGGCGGTTGCGCCGCGTTTTTGCCTTCATTGGACGAACGTACCCAAAGCAGTTATCTTGACATACCTGCAACGCCGCGGCTGGACAGCGCATTAGGCATTCCTTCTACATCCTCCAAGACCGATGTTTCCCATATCTATCTGCTGAACGATGCCCATGAAGCCTTTGTCGCCCGTGCAGCCCTGATTGAATCCGCCGACCATACCCTCGATTTGCAATACTATATCTGGCACAACGATATCTCCGGCAAGCTTCTGTTCAACCTGATTCATCGCGCGGCCGAACGCGGCGTCCGTGTGCGTTTGCTTCTGGACGACAACAACACCAACGGCATGGATGATCTCCTGCTAGCACTCGACAATCATCCCAATATCGAAGTCCGTCTGTTTAATCCCTTTATTTTCAGAAAATGGCGTGCACTCGGCTATGTTGCCGATTTTCCGCGACTTAACCGCCGAATGCACAACAAATCGTTTACCGCCGACAACCGTGCCACCATTTTGGGAGGGCGCAATATCGGCGACGAATATTTTAAGGTTAACGACGATACCATCTTTGCCGACCTCGATATCCTCGCTACAGGCCGCGTCGTAACCGAAGTTTCTCAAGACTTCGACCGCTATTGGGCAAGCCATTCCGCCTACAACGCAACCAGCATCATCAAACGGGGAAATCTGCAAAAAGGATTGGCAGAGCTCAATTACACCGACCAAGATAAAAACCAAACGCTCATCCGCTACCGTCAAAGCATCGAACACTCCAACCTCTATCAAAAAATGCAGAGCAACCTTCTGGAATGGCAAAGCGTCAGCACACGCCTAATCAGCGATGACCCGGCCAAAGGCTTAGACCGCGACCGGCACAAACCGCCTATTTCCGAACGCCTGCAAGACGCCCTTAAGCAACCCGAAAAAAGCGTTTACCTTGTCTCCCCTTATTTTGTACCAACAAAGTCGGGCGTTAAGGCCATAGAAAAGCTTATTCACAACGGCGTGGACGTCACCGTCCTGACCAATTCCCTCCAGGCAACCGACGTTGCCGCCGTCCATTCCGGCTACGTCAAATACCGCAAGCCCTTGCTTAAAGCCGGGGTCAAACTTTACGAGCTCCAGCCCAACCACGCCGTTCCGACCTCCAAAGACCGCGGCTTGACCGGTAGCTCCGCCACCAGCTTGCATGCCAAAACTTTCATCGTGGACGAGAAACGCATTTTCATCGGCTCATTCAACCTCGACCCACGTTCCGCACGCCTCAATACCGAAATGGGGGTCGTCATTGAAAGCCCCGAAATCGCAGGCCAAATGCAGCGCACCCTCGTTACAACTACCCCAAGCTATGCCTATCAGGTAACGCTTGGCAATTACAACAAACTATACTGGTATGACCCAAGCGAAAAACGAACTTACGCACACGAACCCGAAGCCAAGTTCTGGAAACGGATGACTTCAAAAATCCTGTCCATCCTACCCATAGAAGGATTATTATAGAGGCCGTCTGAAAACAAAAATCATGCGGCCGGAGGAATTCACCATGTCTCGACTCATCTGCAAAACCCTATTTGTTTGTACCACCGGCCTATTGTTGGCCTCCTGCGGCACCACTGGCAAGCATAAATCCCACAAGCCGCAAACAACCGCCAGAACAGTCCAACCTGTCCGTATTTCCCATATCGACCACACCCAAGGTTCGCAGGAATTGATGCTTCACAGCCTAGGCCTGATCGGCACACCCTATAAATGGGGCGGCAGCACCACAGCCACAGGCTTTGACTGCAGCGGCATGATCCAATACGTCTATAAAAACGCCCTCAATGTCAATCTGCCACGCACCGCACGCGATATGGCCGCAGCCAGCCGAAAAATTCCCGACGGCAAATTGAAAGCCGGCGATCTTGTCTTCTTCAATACCGGCGGCGCACACAAATACTCCCATGTCGGCCTCTACATCGGCAATGGCGAATTTATCCACGCCCCCAGCAGCGGTAAAACCATCAAAACCGAAAAACTTTCTACTCCGTTCTACGCAAAAAACTATTTGGGCGCACATACTTTTTTTACTGAATAAATCAAGGCCGTCTGAAAGGTATCGCAATATCATCATTAAAGGCCTGTCAATCTTGCAGCAATGTTATTTTAGAGTTTAAAAATCGCTATCCAAATATTCAATTAAATATTTTTACAGGAAAATAGAATCATGGAAAAAATAAAAAATTATATAGAATTCAAGAAATTATTTAAAAATATAACGGAAAAATTTGTCAGAGATTTAGATATAACATTAATTGAAGCAGCTGAATATTCTATAATTGAATTCGAAATTTATTTATCTGAATATCCGGAAGATAGTACATTTATTTTTACAGCATGGGCAATCTATCTGTTAGAAAATAACTGTCTCAATGAAAGAGGAAAAGATAATTTTTTCATCGCGGAAATGAAAAAATGTTATCAACAAACTAATTTGGATAGAATAAAATCTATCTATTCTTCGAGTGACTATCATATTTTTGCTAAGGATGTAAACAAGATTCAACAAACATTTAAATTAAATCTTGCCAATATCATGCAGCAAGAGTAGCAACTGTATTTTTAACCCCGTAATACCTTTCAATCTATTGCCGATGAGTAACGCTTGATTGCAAGATACGCCCATGCAAAATTTACCCATAATAAAGAAATATAAAAATAACAATTAGTTT
Organism: Neisseria sp. 27098_8_139; assembly: GCF_041433195.1. Classification (NCBI taxonomy): domain Bacteria; kingdom Pseudomonadati; phylum Pseudomonadota; class Betaproteobacteria; order Neisseriales; family Neisseriaceae; genus Neisseria; species Neisseria sp. 27098_8_139. The sequence goes on along the minus strand of NZ_JAPWBA010000004.1, from coordinate 155,187 downwards.
CAACAACTTAAATCATCTTCCGCCCTATCATTTTACAAATACGAAACCATCAAGGATATATCATGCACACAGAATCCGTTCTAACCCTCCTCAAAACACTGCAAAACCAAATCTGCGCCGCGCTGGAGCAAGAAGATGGCAAAGCCAAATTTGTGCATGAAGCATGGACTGGGAAGCTGGGTATCGGCGAAACCCGTGTATTGAAAAACGGCGCAGTATTCGAGCAGGCAGGTGTGAATTTTTCGCATGTAAAGGGAACAAAAATGCCGGCTTCTGCTACGGCCCATCGTCCGGAATTGGCAGGCGCGGCATTTGAAGCCATGGGCGTGTCGCTGGTCATTCATCCGAAAAATCCTTATGTCCCGACCAGCCATGCCAATGTACGCTTTTTTATTGCCTATCCTGAAAATGCCGAGCCGGTTTGGTGGTTTGGCGGCGGCTTTGATTTGACGCCGTTTTATCCGTTTGAAGAAGATATTGTGCATTGGCACACAGTGGCGCGGGACGTATGCGCGCCATTTGGCGAATCGGTTTATCCTGAATTCAAACAATGGTGTGACGAATATTTCTACTTGAAACACCGTAACGAAACACGCGGCGTGGGCGGCCTGTTTTTTGACGATTTAAACCGCTGGGATTTCGATACCTGCTTGAATTTTATCAAGGCAGTCGGAGAAGGCTATATCGCAGCGTATCTGCCGATTGTGGCAAAACGCAAAAATATGCCTTATGGAGAACGTGAACGCGATTTCCAACTCTACCGCCGCGGACGCTATGTCGAATTTAACTTGGTTTGGGACAGAGGCACACTGTTCGGTCTGCAAAGCGGCGGCCGTACGGAAAGCATTTTGATGTCCATGCCGCCTTTGGTACGCTTCGAGTATCAATATGTGCCGGAAGAAGGTTCACCCGAAGCACGCCTCAATCAATTCCTTATACCGCGCAACTGGCTGGAAGAAGCCGGCAGATAGTTTTACCTGTCAAAGGCCGTCTAAAAAGCGATTCTCACTGGTTGAGACTACCTTTTCAGACGGCCTTTGCTTCAATTGCTTTGAATTTGCATACCTTTGCCTATTGCGCTGTTTCCTCTCTATAGAGTTTTTGAGACAATGCGCCCATATAAAAATCACCTCACAAACCACACTAAAAAGGAATAATCGGTGAAACGCATTTTCTTATTTATCGCGACCAATATCGCAGTTCTGGTTGTCATCCGTGTTATTTTGGCCATCTTGGGCATCAACAGTACCGACCAAGTCGGCAGCCTGTTGGCTTATTCCGCAGTCGTCGGCTTCAGCGGCTCGATTGTCTCCCTACTGATGTCGAAAACCATCGCCAAACATTCGGTCGGCGCCGTCGTCATTAACCAGCCCCAAAGCGAAGAAGAAGCTTGGCTGTTGGCAACTGTTGAAGCGCAAGCCCGTCAATGGAATCTGAAAACGCCGGAAGTAGCCATTTACGACTCTCCCGAACCTAACGCCTTTGCAACCGGCGCAACCAAAAACAGCTCGCTCGTCGCTGTCAGCACCGGCCTGCTCGACCACATGACCCGAGATGAAGTCGAAGCCGTTTTAGCGCATGAAATGGCGCACGTCGGCAACGGCGATATGGTAACGCTGACGCTGATTCAAGGTATTGTGAATACTTTTGTCGTCTTCTTGGCGCGTATCGTTTCCAGCATGGTGGCGCGCAACAATGACGGCAGCACGTCGCAAGGTACATATTTCATGGTCAGCATGGTATTGCAGATCGTATTCGGCTTTCTCGCCAGCATCATCGTGATGTGGTTCAGCCGCCAACGCGAATACCGCGCTGATGCAGGCGCTGCAAAACTGGTGGGCGCGCCGAAAATGATTGCCGCCCTGCAACGCTTAAAAGGCGGCACCAGCGACCTGCCGCAAACCATGACCGCAATGGGCATTGCCAGCGAAGCCAAAGATTCTTGGTTCAGCACCCATCCTTCTTTGGACAACCGCATCAACCGTTTGAAAAACCGCTAATCAAAAACATCAAGGCCGTCTGAAACATCCATTTCAGACGGCCTTTTTTTATTTCTTCATCAATGCCCGTTTGATGATAATCATCCAATCTTTTTTATCCAACAGCGGGCGTTGGTTGAACACGTCATATTTGCAACCATCCAGCTTCTGCAAAATCAACTGGCCGCCGACAATAATCATGCGCAGCTCAAAACCGATTCGTCCTTTGAGGGTTTTGCCCAACGGCGAGCCTGCCTTCAGCATTTGAAAAGCACGTTGACACTCATGCGCCATCAGTCGTTGAAAAGCAAAGTCGGCTTTGCCGGCCGCAATCTGCTCTTCGCTGACTTTGAACTTCTGCAAATCTTCTTGAGGGATGTACACGCGCCCTTTCTGCCAATCTACCGCCACGTCCTGCCAGAAATTAATCAGCTGCAAGGCAGTGCAAATGCCGTCGCTTTGCGCCATGCTCACTTCATCAGTTTGCCCGTACAAATGCAGCATAATGCGCCCCACCGGATTGGCGGACAAGCGGCAATAGGCAATCAATTCGCCAAAGTTTTCGTAACGGGTTTTGACCACATCCTGACTGAACGCCGCCAGCAAATCATAAAACGGCTGCAACGGTAATTGAAACGGCTCAATCGCTTCGTTGTACAAACGCTGCATTAAAGCCGTTTGCGATTTCCCGCCTTGTGCAATGCGGTCTAACTCTGCCTTCAGCTCGTCCAGTTGGCGCAGGCGTTCGGCTGCTTCGGCATTGCCTTCGTCGGCAATATCGTCCGCCGTCCGTGCAAAAGCGTAAACGGCGTGAACCGGCTTGCGCAAACGGCGCGGCAGCACAATGGAGCCGACAGGGAAGTTTTCGTAATGATTGACTGACATGGGAAATCCGAAAATTTAAAATAAAATGTTTTTGCTGACAGGCCGTCTGAAATTCAGACGGCCTTACGTTTGGCCGCAAAGAAATCCTGCAATACGCTTTGGCATTCTTCTGCCAATATGCCGCCCAAAATTGCGGTATGCTTGTTCAGACGTTTGTCGGCAAACAAATCGACCACACTGCCTGCCGCGCCGGTTTTGGCTTCGGCCGCACCATAAATCACGCGCCCGACCCGCGCCTGTATCAAGGCAGATGCGCACATAGAGCAAGGCTCTAATGTGATGTACACGTCGCAATCTTCCAAACGGTAGTTTTGCAAGGCTTTGCCAGCCGCAGCAAGCGCATTGATTTCGGCATGGTGGCTGACATTGTGGTCGCCAATGCAGGTATTGTGTGCCGCTGCGATTGCCTCGCCTTGATATACGATGACCGCACCAACAGGCACTTCGCCCAATGCCGCCGATTGTCTGGCCTGTTCTATCGCCAGCCGCATAAAGGCTTCCATATCATCTTGAGAAGGGAAAACGGCAACAGGCGGATGGTTTTTCAAAGCCTCGCCCAGCTCCGTCTTTCTCTCCTCGGAAATATGCCGGACATCCATACCTGAAACCAACGTGTCCAGTTGCCACAAGGTGCTTTTGGTTACGGTCAAACCCGACGCTTTCAGCAATAAAAATGCGCCGACTGCGCCGATTTCCTGTAAATCTTCCCGTGTACAAATACCCAATTCTTTTAGCACGGCCAATGTTTTAGGCGCAAGTGGTGGCGTGTTCAGCATGGATTATTCCTGAAAATGCTGACGCGCCAAGGCTAAGGCCGTCTGAACATAATCGCCGTCTGCGTAAGGATCTAACGTGTGCGCCAAAGGAATTTTCCGCAACCAGGTCAACTGGCGTTTGGCAAGCTGGCGCGTGGCGATAATGCCTTTTTCGACAAAGGTGTCATAATCGGTTTCGCCTTCGAGATAATCCCAAGCCTGACGGTAGCCCACGCAGCGCATAGACGGCATATCGGCATGCAGCTGCGGATAATCACGGCGTAAGCCGTGCATTTCATCTAGGAAACCGTGTTCCAGCATATTTAAAAAGCGTTTTTCGATTTGGCAGTGTAACAAATGACGGTCTTCGGGGATAAGGGCAACCGTGCATAAATCCAATAAAGGCGCAGCCTGCTTCTGCTCTGTGAAATGTTCGCTCAAAGGCTTACCGGTCAGAAGATAGACTTCCAAAGCGCGCTCAATACGCTGGCTGTCATTGGCTTTCAGACGGCCTGCCGTAATCGGGTCAACTTCCTGCAAACGGCGATACAGGCCTGCCAGACCGTGTTCGTTTTTTTCCGCCTGAAGCTGTGCGCGCACCGCCGCATCCGCACCGGGTAAATCGTTCAAACCTTCCGTCAGCGCGTGGAAATACATCATCGTACCGCCGACAATCAACGGATAGCGACCGCGCGCATGTATTTCGTTCACCAAGCGCACGCAGTCGCCGACAAAATCCGCCGCGCTGTAACTTTCCAGCGGCGAGATAATATCAATCAAATGATGCGGTACGGCGGCAAGCTCTTCGGCAGTCGGCTTGGCCGTGCCGATGTCCATGCCGCGATACACCAGCGCGGAATCCAAACTGATGATTTCCACCGGCAACGATTGGGCAATATTTAAGGCCAGTGCGGTTTTACCGCCGGCGGTCGGGCCGAGTACGGCGAAGGCTTTGGGCGCATTCATAAGAAAACGGAAAAATTAAAAATGCGATTATAGCAAACCCGGGCAAACCATATTTCAGACCGTCTGAAACATTTGCTCTACATTATCAAAAGCGTTACACTTGCTGCGCCGTTTCAGACGGCCTTTTATATTGATTTTAAACCTGCTGCTGCCGTCATTGCGCCGGCAGTCAAGCCGTCAGCGACACTGCGTCGCTGTAAACACGAAAGAACACACTATGACCGTATCTCCCGTAGCCTTGCGCCGTCAAACCGAGCGCAAGCCGCATCCGACTGCGCGTTATTGGAAAAAATGCGATGTCGAGGCTTTGTTTGGACTGCCTTTCCTCGACCTCGTTTTCCAAGCCGCCGAAATCCACCGCCAAAACTTCAACCCGCGCGAAATCCAACTCTCCACCCTGCTCTCCATCAAAACCGGCGGTTGCCCCGAAGACTGCGCCTACTGCCCGCAATCGGCACACCACAACACCAATCTGGGCAAAGAGCAGATGATGGATGTGGACGAAATCGTCGAAAAAGCCAAAATTGCCCAATCGCGCGGCGCCAGCCGTTTCTGCATGGGCGCGGCATGGCGCGGCCCCAAACCCAAAGACGTGGCTGTCGTTTCCGAAATCATCAGCGCGGTGAAGGGCTTGGGCATGGAAGTTTGCGGCACCTTCGGCATGCTCGAAGACGGCATGGCTGAAGACTTCAAAAAAGCCGGTTTGGACTACTACAACCACAACCTCGACACCGACCCCGAACGCTACAACGACATCATCCACACCCGCAAACATGAAGACCGCATGGATACTTTGGGCAAAGTCCGCAATGCCGGTTTAAAAGTCTGCTGCGGCGGCATCGTCGGCATGAACGAAACCCGTGCCGAACGCGCAGGCCTGATTGCCAGCCTTGCCAACCTCGACCCTCAGCCCGAAAGCGTGCCGATCAACCAGTTGGTTAAAGTAGAAGGCACGCCGCTGGCCGATGCCGAAGATTTGGACTGGACGGAATTTGTCCGCACCATCGCTGTGGCACGGATTACTATGCCGCACAGCTACGTCCGCCTGTCCGCAGGCCGCAGCAATATGCCGGAATCCATGCAGGCTATGTGTTTCATGGCTGGCGCAAACTCGATTTTCTACGGCGACAAGCTGCTGACTACGGGCAATCCGGACGAAGACGGCGACCGTCTGCTGATGGAAAAATTGAATTTGTATCCGCTGCGCTTTGAATTGGAAGAAGAATACAAAGCCGCGCAGGAAACGCCTAAAATCAAAGTTGACTACTAACCGCCATCATAAAAGGCCGTCTGAAACTTTTTCAGACGGCCTTTTATCGTTATTCAACATCAAAACCTTCAATCTTCTGTATCCATTCTTCCTTTTCCGCCTCGCTCAAAAACGAAGCGCGGAACGAATTGGCGCACAAGGTTTTGATTTCTTCCGCACTCAAATCCAACGCCTCGGCAAGCGCTTCAAAATTGCGGTTCATATAGCCGCCGAAATATGCCGGATCATCGGAATTGACAGTTACCAACACGCCGCGTTGCAACATACGGCGTAAATTGTGTTTTGCCATCGCCGGAAATACTTTTAATTTCAAATTGCTCAACGGACAAACGGTTAACGGCATTTGCTCTTTAATCAAACGTGCCATCAAGGCCCCATCTTCTTCCGCCCGTACGCCATGATCGATACGGCGGACATGCAGCAAGTCCAAAGCCTCGTAAACATATTCCGGCGGTCCTTCCTCTCCGGCATGCGCCACCGTCAACAAACCCTCCGCCCGAGCCTGAGCAAACACACGTTCAAACTTGGATGGCGGATGCCCCAGCTCGCTCGAATCCAAGCCTACGCCGATGATGTGTTCTTTATAAGGCAAAGCCTGATTTAAGGTTTCAAATGCGCTTTCTTCCGACAAATGCCGCAGGAAACACATAATTAAACGCGTACTTATGCCCCATTGCTGCCCGGTTTCACGGCAGGCGCGGACAATGCCGTTCATCACGGTTTCAAACGCCACGCCACGCGCAGTATGGGTTTGCGGATCGAAAAATATTTCCGTATGCACGACGTTGTCTTCACGGCAACGCTCAAGATATGCGCGGGTCAAATCGTAAAAATCCGCCTCGTGCAGCAAGACGCCGGCACCGGCATAATAAATATCCAAAAACGACTGCAGATTGTGAAAATCATAAGCCTGCCGTACCGCATCGACATTCTCATAAGGAATCGCTATGTGGTTGCGCTTGGCGATTTCAAACATCAACTCCGGCTCGAACGTCCCTTCGATATGGACGTGCAGCTCGGCTTTGGGCAAGGCTTGGATAACTTGTTTGATATTCATATTTTCTCTGATTTTCGGTTTATATTTAATATTGAAGGCCGTCTGAAACTTTCAGACGGCCTTTGACCATTTATCTGTTAAAAACCATTTTCCATCATGATTATCCTTTCAATAATAAACATATGTATATAAATATATTTTTATTTTCTAATAATTCATATACCCCCATATATACCCACAAATTCAAATCATCTTGAGCAATACTAAATACAACAAAAATGTTGTATTTAGTATTGCAATCACAACATTTTTGTTGTATTATGACCTTACTGTATGGAAAGGAGGTGAATGATGAAATACAGCGAATTCAGGAAATGGCTACTCTCTCAAGGTGTAGAGTTTACCACGCTAAAACGCGGAAGCCATCAATTAATAAAACTTGGTAATAAAACATCAGTTTTCCCAAACCATGGTAGTAAAGAAATCGGTACGGGATTGGTTCAAAAAATCAAAAAAGACTTAGATCTTAAATAAATAAGAAATAAAAAGGAGCAAGCTCGGAGGAGCTTGCTACCTAATAACTATACTGGATTACTAAATGAAAGGTGCATATGTTAGCTTACCCCTATACTCTAACGCCAGACGATAATGGTACTTTATTAGTAACATTCCCAGATATTCCGGAAGCTGTCGCAGTCGGAGAAGACGAAGATACAGCAAAAATCGAAGCAATTGATGGCCTGATTTGCGCATTAGAAGGATATTTTGAAGACAGGAAAGCAGTCCCTCTGCCATCAGAAAATGATGGTGAGCATGTTGTCGTTTTACCGGCATTAGAAACAGCTAAAATCCTGCTACTTAATGAAATGGTACAACAAAATGTAAAGAAAGCCGAAATGGCAAGAAGATTAGACGTACACATGCCGCAAATTGACCGCCTACTGAATTTGCGTCACAATACAAAAATTGATTTTTTGGAAAAAGCCGCTGAAAAGCTCGGCAAAAATCTGAATATCAGCTTCTCTTAACCTACTCTTTCCATACAGTAAGCTTTTATAGAGCAAGCCCCCGCAAGGGGGCTTTTTCATTCACCAGAAACAATACGACCATAAGCCTGCCATTCAGCCAGATCATTTCTTTGCTGGTCTGCTACTTCTGCCATTCCAGCATATTCAGCCGCGCATTTTCCGAATAATGCCCAGCCTTTGGCAACTTCTTCGCCATCAGATGCACGGGCGGATGGAGCGGTTGCGGGCAGGTTTCGGCTGCCACTTTGACGGGCGACGTATTCGCGCAGGCGGTTAAGCTCAACGCGCAGATCAGCATTAATTTTTTCAGCATCTTGTTTTTCCTTTTCTAACTCTACTTGGCGGGCAACGAATGCAGCGGCGGTTTTCTTTTCTTTTTCACGCGACTGCTTTGCCTGCTCGATAAATGAATCTTTCAATTTAGCAGAAATATCCGCGCTCATTTCATCGCGTCCGCGTCGATATTCCGCTTTGCGGTCGGCTTGCCATGCGCCGATACAGATTGCAATCACAAGTAAAACCGCAATCAATTTCCAATTTTTGAGCAACGTTTCAACCATAATTCCAACATATCCTTATAATTTTTCAGCTCACGTTCGGCAAATTCAAAAGCCGCGAAGTCAGCGGCTTCGCTGGCTTCGCGGCTTTTTTCTTACCACATCGAGACTTTATGTTTTGCAAACTCGACGGGATTATCGCTATGCCTCGCTTACCCCTTGGCTCGCCGTAGCAACAGCATTTATCAGATTATATCGCTCAGGCGACGGGCTAGACGGCACCGGCTTACCATCAACCAATTTAGACGGCCAGTAGTAGCCATCAATGTCTGCGGCGTTAAATGGCACAACAGACACGGTATTGCCCTGATTCCCGCCTAAGCCCAAAATCTGACCTTTGGCGTTTTTACCGACCACGAAGAACACATGACCGCCGCCTTGTCGGGACTTGACTGCAATGCAGCCATAGGCAGGTTTTGACAGCTTCGTCAGTCCCGCGCTTGCCCACGCTTTGGCGCGATACCAATCCTTGATGACGGCGCGATTTGCTTTGCCTAAACAATGCCCCACAAACAAACCGCACCAAGGCGTCTCATCTTCAAAATACCAAGATTTAGCCGCATTAGGAAATGTCCCCATATCTTTCAGCCATTGTACGATTGTTGGGTTATGTTTTGATCCAACAAACTCTTTCAAACCGATGTGTTTTCTTGCTTCTTTGAGCCATTCTAACTCTTGCATTTTTCGTTCTCCAAATAAAAAAGGCCGTCTGAAAATCAAACGACCTGTCGTTACTCATTATCGATAAATTTGTTAGCCGTTTTCTTGACCCACTTTTTCATCAAGCCCGGAGCAAGGGTTTTCACGGTATCCATTGCGTGACCTGTCAAAATACCGACAAACGCGCCGGCAATAGCGCAAGTCCATACTTGATTAACCATCAAAAACCGTTCCACTACCGCCGCCGCCGCTACTGCCGATACAACCGCCTCAAACAAACTTGACACGATTTTGTCGTGGTCTTTGATACTCGACCACGCACTACCGACAATGCCTCCCCCTATGGCAAACAAGTAGCCAAATTGGAAAAAATCCATTATTCCCCCTTTAGGCTGTCTTTCAGTTTTTCGCCCGAAAACAAGAATTTAAGTGAGTTATTGCCGGCCAAGACGCATAAGAAAGCCAGAATTGGCGGAATGACCATGCCCGTGTGAGCAGGCGGAAACGCTCCCCAGAACGCCTGCGCCGTCAGATACCAAATGAACGCCGACACCAGCAATAAGTAGCCTGAAAAGACGTTGCCCTTGTACGTCTGCCAGTACATCGCCGCCAACTGCAACAAGCCGATACCGCCGAAAACGGGAATCAGGATAGATTCAGGTATCGTCTTGAATTTGTAATAAATAGGCCAGTTGTAGATGTCCACTGGCGAAAACGCAAACACGGCGGCATAGCCAATCATCGACAGCCCACTGGCAAACTCAACCACGCGCGTGCCTGTGCCAAACAGCCACTTTTGAAAACGCACAGGCAGAAAACGCCATTCCAACATATATTTAACCCATTTTAGCGAGTTACTCATTTTGTTCCTCCAAGAAAACCAGTGTTGGTCACGCTTGCCGTCTCGCCTGTTGTTACCTTGCCAATGGTTACAGTTGCTGATTTGCCGTCAGAACCTTTTGGCCCTGTGTCGCCTTTATCGCCTTTCTGACCCGGCAGGCCACGTTCGCCATTTGTGCCATTTGTACCAGGTAAGCCAGGCAATCCTCGTTCGCCTCGCTCTCCAGTATCGCCTTTGTCCCCATTCGCGCCTGTATCGCCTTTCTCGCCTCGTTCGCCTTTGAACTTAGCGAGGAACTCCTCAAAAGTGCCGGTAAAACCAAGCTCTTTTTTAGCGCGGTCGTACAAGTCCTGACCAACACCATTGATGATAGCGGCGGCTTTTACGTCAATCTCGATTTTTGGCGTTTCGTCAGACAGCCTGAAAATATATTCAGTCATTTCGTGATTACCTCCAGCAGTTCGATTTCCCCACGAATCAGCGTTTGATGGGTAGAGGCGTTCAATATGTCATATCGCGCCCTACGCCATTTCACGCCGGCAGAAAATTCAGGCGGGAACGTTAAAAATAAAACCTGACCGTCTTTAGTCAGGTTTTCGCTTCCGTCAAATTCGCCGCCGACACTTGGTCGGAATGTCATCTTTAAATCAAAAGACGACAAGTCGTATGGCTTGCCGTCCGATGTGATTGAGATTTCAAACCGCCGCGCGTTTCCGGTCGGGATTTCGATGTTAAGCGTTGGGATATGCGCTTTAATTTTTACAGTATCGCCCATAATCAACCTCTACAAATTGCTCACGCTCTTTGCTGACACGATGGCGGCAAGGTCGTTGGGCGACCAACGCCAGCCTGCGGGTAACCCCAATGCGGCGGCGCACCACTCGGAGCAAAACCAGCGGCGGCGGCTGTGCCGCAACCCAAAGGCAATGCCCAATGCGCCCTTCAAGTCGTAGCCTTGGCCTTTGGTTTCCGCCCATACCCTTTGCAGACGTTCGTGTGCCTCGGAGGTTGACACCATTGGGATTAAGTCCCACTTGTCATCAGGCAGCGGCATCTTTTTGGCGCGTACGCCGCCGTCCCTGATGGAGGCGGAGTAGCAGGTATAAACCGATGCCTGCGGATGTTCGCGCACCGCAATCTCACAATGGCTGTACTTGCCGCGTGTCAAAACACGGGTGAGCCAGTCGGTCGCCCTTGCACACCATACGCGCCAGCCGCTGCCGTCGCGGCGGCCTCGATAAAGGGCTAGATAGATGGGTTGCGTATTCATTTCGCGGCCTCCTCAAGCTCGGTGGCGGGCTGCTCATCAAAGTTTGCCGTCCAGCCGTCGCTGTAGTCGTATTCCAGCGGGTGTTCGGCTTTAAGCATGGCGGCTTTATGGCGTTCGGCGTTGATAAAATCCGCCTCCTCATCATCGTGCATGGTCTGCATGATTTCGCGCAGCAGCTCGGGTGTGAGCATCAAAAAGCTGTTATCCATCGTTTTCCAGTTGATGGGCTTTTTAAAACCGCCCGTTACGCTTTCCAGTGCCAGCGCTAGGTATTGCAGGCGGGTGGCGTCGTCGGTCTGAAACCACTTCCCAACCGATTTGGCGTACACCCCATGCCGCAGGTTGTCGTAGCGCTTGGCCTTGATGCGCTCCCACATCTCATCTTGCTGCTCGGCTTTGAGCCGGGCGGCACACTCTGGGTCAATCTGCCATTGAGTGCCGTCCCATGTGCTGGATGGGCATGGCGCGGGGTCGGCCAATACAGGCTTGCCGTCTTTGCCCGGCATCACGATTTGGCCGGTACATTGCCCGACAACCAGCGCCTCATGCTCGGCGGCGGTAAGGGCGATCGCACCTTCCGGCGGCGTATCGTCGGTGTGCAAAAATCCGTTTTGGTAAAAATACACAGTCATGATTCAGCTCCTTTATTTCCAACGCCCGATGGCGACAAAATTAACCGTCACATCCGGGGTGTTATAGTTCGGCTCGTACAACCAGTAGTGCACGGCCGACCGGTTACTCTGCCTGCTGTCAATGGTTACCCAAACATCGCGCACGTTGACTTCCGGTGCAGATATGGTGGCGACCACCACAGGGGCGGTGACAAAGGCCAGCGGCCACGTCAGCACCCGGGCTGTCGGGTTGTTATTGTGGTTTTGGATGCGCACCGTGCCGGATTCGATTTGTGTGCCGTCCGGCAGCCTGCAAATGTCAAACGTGCCGATTTTTTGGTGCACGGTGAGCGCGGCCACTGCCTCGGCAAAGTCGGTGATTTCGGCGGCACGGTGGGTGTGGGCTTTTAGAGCTACCTCATCGCGGTTGGCCTTGCGCTGTATATCTGCCGCCAGCGTGGAGGCATCCAATACACCGGCATTGGTTACTTTGCCAAACGCCTTAATCCACATCACCACGTCGTCCAGGCTGTTTTGAGCTTTAATGCACAATACCATCGCAATGGCTTTAGGGCGCACTTCGTGCGCCACCGGCACGCTGCGTGAGGCATCAAACGTCAGATAGTTATAACCTTGGCGGTGGCCGTCAATATCGGTGATGTAGGCGTTCGGTGAACCTTCGCCGCCGAACACGCCTTCCGGGTCTTTCGGGCCAAGCCCGAGCGTGCCATTGTTGTCACTGCAGAACGATGTTTTGCCCTTGATATTTCGGATGGCGTCGCCCTGCTGCGTGCCCACCGCAAGGCCGCCCGCAGCGTTACGGATAAAGCGGTCGTCGGCCTTGGGTACGGCATCGATTGAGCCGTACTGCGCCACCAGCTTGCGGTAGAGCTCTGGATAGGCGGCCTGCGTGACCTTGGCAGCAATCTCGTCGTACTTAATCCAGCCGTCCGGGATGTCCGCAACCGGGAAGTGGGCAGTCATGCCGATGTCGGAGCGCGTGAGGTTGGGCAGCTTGTTGCCGCCCAGTACGCGATACAGGTCGGGATAGGTGGATTGATTAAAGGGGCTGCCGTCGGCTGTCAGGTAGCCTTCGGGGTTGGTAACCGCGCGGGGGAAACCCACCACTGCGCCTACGGGCAAACCTTTGCCGCCGGCCTGCTCATCGATTAGTTTTTTCAGGGCGGCAAGCAGCTGGTCGCGCTTATCTGGATTAAGTGCCACACCCGCGCCCTCAATCACATTACAAATCTCCTCCTGCACATGGTTGCACCATTCGGCGTTAAACGCCGTAGGCAGCACGCCACGCGGCAAATCGCCGTTTCTAAAACCTGCTTTGCCGTTGCCGAACAGGTCGGCAACGGCGGAAGAAGTGGAAATCCGCTGCATAATCAATCGCTCCTAAACATATTTAAAAATCAGATAAGTGTGCGCCGGTTTAAGCCTGTTGAGCACGCACTCAATAGCGCTGCTTTGATACAGCTGCAGCGGGCTGTTGCAATCATCGTTGCAGTTGGCCGGTCGGTGGTCTCCGCTGCCGCGCAACGATACCGCCCAACAATAGCTGTCATTGTCGGAGTACAGCGCGGCATTGCAGTCATCATTGCAGGTGGCCGGGTAAAACTCGGTGATTTCCGCCTGTGGTTGCCCGGATACGCGCAACAGGTGCAGATAAAACGCCTTGCTTTGCGCCCCGCCGCCTGCCAGCCGCGCTACCAGCGCCATGCGCCGCGCCTGAATATCGCCGGCTGCCGCTGCGCTGCATTCATCCGGCAGCCCGGCAGTAGCCTCCCACTCCGGCAATGTTTCGTATGCGCCGTATGGCGTGGCTTCCGCCAGCAGTTCGGTGGCGCGTTGCTCAATACGGGCTAGCTCTAATGCCAGCGCCGCAATAAAATCGGCCAGCGCCGGGTCGGATTCGGTTGCCCAGGCGCGGCCGGTGGGCAGCAGCGCGGTAAGTTGGCTGCGGTAGGCAGCCTGCCTGATGCTTAAGTCCACGAGATACCTCCCAGCACCGCGATTTCGTCTTGCTCACACACCACATCCGCTGTGGGCGCAAGCAACATATGGTGTGTTTCGCCCGCCGCCAAACTAACCGCCTCGCTGATGCGCGAGATACGGATAACCGAGCCCAGCGAAGCTTCGCGCCGGTAAAACAGACGCAGTGAGTTTTCCACCGCCTGCCGCACAGCGGCGGTATCGGGATACACTTTGATGCGGTGCGCCACGGTTTTTAGGCGCGGCGCGACGACCGACACCCGCGCCGTTACCGGGCGCAGTAGCTCTAAATGCTGCCGTACCGCATCCAACAGCGTACTGTTGGGCACAATGTTGTCGCCGCCTGCCACATACACCACCACGTGGTTAATCTCGCCGCTGTTTGGCTTAACCCAAGCGCGGGCAATACCCGGCACCTCGAGCGCCCAGCGGATATAGTCCGCTACACTGCCGCCCATCGGCGGGTTGCGGATGCGCTGCAGTAAGCGTTCGCGCAGCTCTTCGTCGCTTTCTGCCGCTGCGCCGCCGGAGAGACCGCCACTATCCACCGTGGCCATGCCGCCGCTGTGGCGCAACACTGCCCCGGCGCTGGCGTTGCCTGCCGGGCCCGGCTCCAACGCATCCAGCAGCACTGTATTGCCGGACACCGCGCGCACAGAATAGCGCACACCGTCTTCACGCCGCAGCTCATCACCCACCAAAGGCAGGCCGACGGACACAGTAGCCTGACCGCTGGCAAACGCGGCGGGCTTGCGCGGCACGGTAAGCCAGGTGCGGGCGTGGCGGTCGAGGTCATCGCCTGCGGCCGTGATTGGCAGCATTTGTTGAGCAATCCAATCCAAATGCCCGTGCAAGAGGTGCGATGCCGCGCCCAAAGCTGCGCCGAATACCGATGCCACATCACCTTCCTGCGGGTGCTGGTAGGGCGAGAGGCGGCTGCTGATGTCCAATTCCACCCGCCGGCACAATTCCGGTAGGCTTGGTCGTTCAAACGCCATGATTTACGCTCCACAAATAATCAAAACGGCGGATTTCTCCGCCGTCTTTTTCGATTTCGATATACAACATCGCGCAAGTGAGCGTGTGCCGCTCCGCCCGCACCCGCACTGCCGCTGCGATTTTCTTTTCTGTGAGCCAGGCGAGCGCCTCGGCGGCATATTCCTCCGCCCGCAGCAAGGTGTCGGCAGTAATTTTCTGCCGTTCCAGCAGCCACAGCCGCGAGCCGATACGGCGCGGGCGGAAGCTATCGCCCCACCAGCCGCGCTTGTCGCCGTCTCCGCCGGGCAGTACATCGTCGTTTTCGGCACGCCGGTCGGTGCCCAGGCTCATCCATACTGCCGATTTAAGCCAATCCACCCCGGCAAACAACAGGCGGCAGCCGCCGTCTGCTTGAGGCATCAGTCCCAGCATAATGCTTACTCCATTTGTTCGTTCGGCTGGTCGGTATTGCCGCCGCCGTCGTTTTCGTGGTGGGTGTGGCGGTTAAACAGCGCGCGCATCAAGCCCATGCTAAATTTGCCGCCTTGGTCTTTCACGTCTTGGGCAAACACCGCCGATTTGGTGCCGTTTACTTCGCCGTCCAGCGTAATTTTCGGCGCTTTGATGGTGGCTGATGTTTTGGCATTAACCTCAAACACAGGGGTCTCTATCACGCATTTGTCTTTGTACAGCGTGATGTGATGCCCCCATAGGTTGTAAACCGCCGCCTCACCCTCGGCCAGATTGTTGCGGCGCGTGCCCTTGTGCTCGGCGCACAAGGCAATCGGGTGGTCGTGGTTTCCCGCCACAAATACCACCACCGCCTCGCTGCCCACCGGCGGATGTGCCGAAAAACCGAATGGCTGGAACAGCTCCACCTCGTCATGCACATCGCCCGCCTGCGCCTCCAGGGTAACGGTTTGCGTGGCGGCGGCATCGTTAATTAAATTTAAAATCGCGCGGCCGATCATGTTTTTCAGCGCCTGCATTATGATTTTCCTCTTTCAAAGTTTCCGGGTTTGTAATTGCCTTGCGCATCGGGTTTGATCACCAGCACATCGCCGGATACCGCGTTTTGCCCCTTACCCTGCCGCCCGCGTTTGCCGCCACTGCGGCCTTTACCGCCACTGTGGCCTTTACCGCGTGCGGGTTTGGCGGCGGTGTTGCGGTTGGCTTTTTCCGCTGCTTCGGGCGATGGCAGCAGCGCTTCCGGGCGGATTAGCTCGATTTTGGTTATCTCGCCCGAATCATCGTAGCCGTACTCGACCGCCGAAATCAGCAATTCGCCCTGTACTGCCAGCGTAGCCGCTTCCACTTGTGCCCGCTGGTTGATGTCCCACAGCTGGCCATTGTGCTGCGTCCAGCCCGCCACTGTGCAGGATAGCTGAGTGCTTTTCGCTTCGCGCACCTGCTTTTCCCATTCCGCCTGCCGCCGTGCCATCTCGGGCGTAGCCTGCCCGTCGGCGGATTTGGCAAACGGCCGGTGGCGCTTGATGGCCTCATCCTTAACTGCCGAGCGCACATGAGCCGCCGCCTTGCCGTGGTCGTTGTCTTTGCCCGCCCGCTGGCCGGTGATGGTGTATTCTGAAAACCGCTCCGAATAATCGTAATCGGCCGTGCCGGATTTGATGTTGCCGCCTAAAACCAGCGGCGTAGCCGCCTGTTGTGCTCCGGCATGGGTCAAAACCAATGCGCCCCGTGCCTGTACCAGCAAAATACCGGCGATTTTCGCCGCCCGTTCCAAGGCTTTAAATACCGTTTCGCCCGGCTCGGTTTTAAACACCGCCAGCGGCTTGCCCGGCTCGGTCTCCAACACCACCTCGATACTAAACGGCGCACACAGCTCTTTAGCCAAGTCCAAAATCGACACATTACGCCATTGCTTCACGGCAGCGGCGCAATCCACCAAATCGCCGGTTTTATCCCGTCCGGCCACGGCAATGCTGTGGCTGCTGTCCGATACATCGAGCGTGGTTTTGTCGATATAGCCCTTAATCACCACCTGCCCGGCCACCCGCACTTCGCACTCGTCGTTCGGGCGGATCGGCCAATGTATTGCCTCGCCGCCCACGTTTTCGGTGCACTCGATGTTAAATGCACCAGCGGCAGTGCCGATGCTACGGCTGATGGATACGCTCGTCCAACCGCCGTACAAAACGCCGTTTACCAATAGCTCGATAGCCATTTACTGCTCCTTAATCCGACAACACCCGCAGCGGGCGCACCGGCATAAAGCCCGGATGCGCGACCGGGTTATGCCGCAAAATCTCGCTGCTGCGCCGCGCATCGCCGTGCAAGCGATAAGCCAATACCACCACTGGCAGCGGGCGCTGCGGGGTGTAATCCACTAGGCGCGGCAGTTCGTTTTCCGTGTCCGGCAAAGCCTGCACGATAGCGGCGCGCAAATCCTGCGCCGCCGAAAATGCCGAATCCGGCAGCTGCGGCGCGAGCTCGTCTAACCACGCCAATAGCAGGCGGCGCAGCGCCACCGCCTCATCCAGCGATTCAAACAGCGGGGCGGCGGCCGCCTTCGGCGCAATGCGGCTGGATGGTTGGTTGCTGCC
This sequence comes from Neisseria sp. 27098_8_139, assembly GCF_041433195.1. Taxonomy (NCBI): domain Bacteria; kingdom Pseudomonadati; phylum Pseudomonadota; class Betaproteobacteria; order Neisseriales; family Neisseriaceae; genus Neisseria; species Neisseria sp. 27098_8_139. The sequence continues at coordinate 137,828 of NZ_JAPWBA010000004.1, read as the reverse complement.
GCCACCGAAATTGCCACCCGGCTGCGGCAGCTCGATATGCACATCATCCGGCCGCACAACCGCCGTGGCCGCAGCCGCATTTAAAGCCGCAGCCTCAAACAACACCTGCACCGCCTGCCGGTTGGATTCGGCACGCTGATACGGCGTAGGGTTGGCTGGCAGCCCGCGCGATACTTCGCGCTTCCCTGTGCGAAACGCCTTGGCCAGCCCCATAATGCCGCCCAAAGGCTGGCCGAAGCTGCCGGTTAAATCGGTAAACAGTCCGATGATGCGGCTACCCAACACCGCCGGTGTTGCCGATAGCTCGCCCACCGCATCCAACAACTGCCGCACCTGCCGCAAAAACGGCGATTGTTTGGACAAATCCAGCAGACCGCCCACCGTAGTCAGTCGCTGGATGCGCTCGGTGAGCGCCTGCAGATTGTCGCGGCTTAAAAAATCCGGCAAGCCGTCCAAATCAAACCACTTGCCGAAGGCTTCGGCCAGCTGCCCGTCCAGCGTATCCGCCGCATCCAACAGGTTGCCTGCCGGGTCGGATTCCGCCGCCGGATAGCGGCTCTCGCCCGCCTCCACAAAGGTTAAATCAAACACCGCCATGCCACCGGCTTCGCCGCTCTCGCTCACGCTTACCGCTGTGCATACCACGCGCAGCGCACCGAAATACGGGTGCACCAACTGGCCGGGCCCGGGAGCGTTTACCGCATCCAGCAGCGCATCACGGGCTTGCTGGTAGTCCTTGCCCACCACAAAGCCGCGCAGCGTAAAACCCCGTGCCTTCGCGCCGAGGTCTTCCACGTAGGGCTTGTCGCGGCCGGGGTATTCGTGTACCACCACCCGCCGACCCTGCTCGCTGCTGTGCGCTTCCACGCCGAATGCCGCCTGTTTAAAAGAGGCCGGCCGCAGCCTGTCTTTCCACGCCATTTTTTTGCTCCTAAGTTGCCAGGCTGTAACCTTGCTTAGTGCTCAACTGCACGCCGTTGCTGGCCCGAGCCTGCATCCGCGTGCCGCGCGGCACATTGCTGTGGTCAATATGTACCGCCACCTTATTCAGGTTTTGCATTTTACCCACCAGCGCACCTGCAGGGCCCGTACCCGGAGCCGCCGCGCCATCGCCGCCACCGAACACCGAACGCACCGTATTGCCCAGTGATTCCAACTTGTCCAATGCCCACTGCAGCTTTCCGCGTATCCAGTCCCATACCCCGGAAATATAGCCTTTCAGCGCCTCAAAACCGCCGCGCATCAGGTTGATCGGTGAGAAGCCGGACAACACCCCGCCGATGGCGGAAAGTGCGGCAACAAAGGTTTGCCGGATTTGCGGCCACACCCCTTTCAGGTAGCCCCACACCGCCGTCATCGACTGGATCATCCAACCTACAGGCGTAAAATTGAGAAATAAGTAGCCAAGCGCCTCAAACGCCGAAGCGCACAGCTCCTTAATCAGTTCCCACGCCTCGGCAAACGCGCCCGACACCTCATCCCACAATCGGCTGAAATAGGCGCCGATGCCGTCCCAGTTGCGCCATATCACATACACCAAACCGGCAAACGCCGCCACCAGCCCGATAATCCACGTGATCGGATTGGCCAGCAGCGCGGCGGTAAAGCCCCAAATCGCCGGCAGCGCGCCGATTAAAGCCACCGCCAGCGAGCCTACCGCCCACGCCACATTCACAAACGCCGCTACCAGCGGCAGGGATAGAATCGCCGCCACCACCAGCATTGTGTTACCAAAGCCGCCGAGATAATTGTTGATTTCGTTGAATTTCTCGTATAACTTGGTACCAAATTCCCAGGCTTTTTCAAAGGCGGTTACCAAGTTTTTGCCGATGGTTTCGGCCAGTTTCTGCAGGCTGCCGTCTTGCGCCATCGCATCGATTTTTTCCAGCAGTCCGCTTAGTTTATTTTTTAGATAGTCGAACACGCCAGAATCGGCGATCATCAGCTTAAAGCGCTCCCAGTTGTCCGATAGGTTGGACATCATGCCAGCAAATGTGCCTGACAACTTATCCATCGCCCCGCCGTATTTTTCGTTCCAAATGGTCTGCAGGGTGGCGCGGATTTGTTCGCGGTTGTTCTTGTCTGCCATTGCCCTCATCTGGCGCCCGTGTTTATCGGTGTATTCGTAGATGATGCGGTTAGTACCTTTAATGGCTTCCGCTTTAATCCCAAACTCTTTCAGGCGCTCATTTTGCCCGGTCATGGCATCGGCAATCGCCTCCACCGTCTGCATCAGCGGCTTGCCCATACCGGCAGCAGTATCGCCCAGTGTGGTCAGCAGCCCGTCTTTAATCGGGTCGAGGCCGTAGGATTTCAGCTTCACAAAGGCTTCGTTCACTTCGCTCAATTCGTATGGCGTTTTCGTTGCGAACTCGCTTACCCACGCCATCGACTGCCTGGCTTTTTCACTGCTGCCTTCGATGGTTTCCAGCACGCTACGGTAGCGCTCAAATTCGCTGGCGGTATCCACCACGCCCTTAACCATAAACACCGCGCCAGCAGCCAGCACCGCCCCGGCCGCCGCATAATGTTTCAGGGTGGCGGTGGCCTGATCGGTAGCCCGCGACACCTGCGCCATTGCCCGCCCCACGCGCCCGTTATTCAGCGCGCCGAAACGTTCGCGGATGGTGCGCAAGGCGCGGCTGGCCCGGTCTTGTACGGTTACTTCGATTTCGGTTTTCGGTTTGGACATTTTGCTGCTCCATAAAAAAGCCGCCTGATATTCAGGCGGCCGACTACTATTCATTGATAATCAAAATTTTCTTTGCCCAATCTATATATTTTTGCTCTTCAGTGGTGGTCTTTTTATCGGCAGCAACCACTTTTTCGAGCATTGCATACAACCGTTCGCGCTCTTGAGGATGTCTTTGCGCGATTTGGCGAAGTGCACTATTAAATGAACGGATACTACCATATTCAAATATTTCTTCTTTTATGCTTTGATGTGCCGCAGCAGTCAAATCATCGCTATTAGGCAGCCCCGCCAGTTCCAGCAGATAATCCACGATTATCTGCCGTTCCCTTACGGTCATGCGCCGATCGGCGCGTGCCACACTTATTAACACCCGCAAAATATTCTTATATTGCTGCAATGGTTTTGCCAGTTTCCCATGCGGCGTGATTATATACAAATCAAATAAATATTTCGCCAACATGCTACCCGACATAACCTCCCCCGTAATACGGTCAATAAAATTATCTATCCGCCGATAGATAAAGCTACGTTCCGCCTGCCGCCACACGCAAAATGCATTCACCCAGCCATCAACCCCGTCTTGCGCGAAACTATGGATCTCAATATCCCTGCTGCTGTGGTTGCCCATGCCATCGCAATATTCAATATGGGCGGGTAGCTCCAGCGGCAGCATCTGCGGTAATTCCCGGTCAATATATGTGTGTAAAGTATTCCCCCCATAGTCGAGCAATCCGTGTCTGTCGGCATCGTCAAAATCATTGCTCCGCTCAATTTTCCGATTAAACGGCGGCAAGGATGGATGATGTTTACGATGAAATAGGAGCGCCAACAATTTGCTAAGCATAACATCTCCTTATAAAAGGAAACATCTTATAACGCTAATCTTGACAAGGCAATCCTCATACGATAGAGTGCGCTCCACGAGGCGTCGAAAACCTCAAGACAAACGGCATCGCACCGTTACCGCGATATTTTTACGTCCATAAGATTCACGGCTCCCGTGTTGTTGATTTGTTACAGCCAAGTTTCCTATGGCCGCGAGGGCGCGGAATACAATACCTGCCTTGGCAGGGAATAACGCCGGCCTCTTTGTCTAGGTTTTCGAACCTCGCGGCCGCCCCTTTCCGGGGCAACTTCGAAATTAAGACAAAGGAAACTATTATGGCTCACCCTCAATCTATCCCGTTCCACGGTCAAACCATCCCCGTATTCACCCAAAACCACCAGCACTACGTTGCCATGAAGCCGATTTGTGAAAATATCGGCTTGGATTGGCGCGCCCAACGGCAACGCATCATGCGGAACAGCGTCATGGCACAAGGTGTGGTTATGATGACCACCCCTTCAAACGGTGGCAAACAAGAAACCCTCTGCCTGCCGCTGGAATACCTCAACGGCTGGCTGTTCGGCGTCGATGCCCGCCGCGCGAAACCGCAAATCCGCGAACGCCTGCTGCAATACCAGCGTGAATGCTTCCAAGTGCTCGCCGCGCATTTTATGCAGCCCAAGCAGCCGCCCACCGTGGCGCTGCCCGCCGTGGTCACCGAACTGCCCACCCGCAAAGAACTGCAACAGGTGCTGCTCATGCTGTGCGACCGCTTAAAGGAAATCCACAACTGGTGCGACGGCAACGTGGAGCGCTTCTTTATCGACACCTTCGGCAAGCGGCCGCATGAGGCCACCTATCACGAACTGGTGGGCATGATCCGGCGGCTGCACCGCAAAACGCAAACCGCCGCCGGGCTGCCGATGGTGGCAGGGCAGGCCGAAAGCTGCAGCGGCGGCGACGAACTGCAGCATCATTTCCGCTGGCTCTCGGCGGGCAACGGCGGCGATATGCTCGACGCCATCCTGGCCGATTTCGAATATACCGAACTGGATCGCGGCGAATACGAGCGCCGCACCAGGGGCGGGCTGTTTATGGTTTCCTTGCTGCACGAGGTGCTGATCGAAGCCTACGAGCGCAAGCGCGATTACAACGAGCTGCCCGGCACCTCCGAAAACACCTTGAATTGGGTGTTGAACGAAGTGGGCAAGCTGCATAACCTCATCAGCCGCGTCATCACCGGCTAAACCGTCAGGCTACCTGAAACCGCTTTCAGGTAGCCTTACTCTTCCAGTTGCTCCCGAATCCAGCCCGCCCGCTCATACCACCACTGCAGCTCGTCAATATCCAGCGCCAGCACGTCGCCGGCGCTGCCCTTGAAGGTATAGGCCACTACTGCGGCGTAGTCTGCCCAGTCTGGCGGCCAGACAGCAAAAAACCCTGCATCTCCGCGCTCAACACAAAGACATCTGCGCTATCCATCTGCGCCAGCACGTTAGGCGGGATGTTGGTCAGTTTACCCACCAGCGCAAACAGGGTTTTGGCATCCAAAATCAAGCTGTCCGGGCTGAATTTAATCTCCAAGCCCATCAAATCGCGGCCGGTCGGGCGGCGGATGTCCAGTTCGCTGATTTCTTCGCGCCCGAACTGGATCGGGCTGCTCAACTGAATAATAAGTTTATCCATTTGCTTGTTTTCCTTTAAATTTCCTGCGCTTCGTATTTGCTCTCGAAGCGCACGCCGATATTGGCCTCTTCTGTGTTGCCCGTGCCCTCGCCGGCATACCAGGCATCTGAAAGCACCACGGTTTTGCCGCTGGCTAGCTGCAGGGTAACGGTGGCATTGTCGATGCTGGTTAAATCGGCCAGTTTCAAATCGGGTCGGTCGGTGATTTCGCCTTCGATAAACGGCGTTTGCGGGATCTCTTTGTAACCGTGCACGCCGTCCGCGCCGATAATCGCCTCACGCTTGCCTTTTCCCAAGTTGTAGGTAAAGTTGCCTTTGGCATCCAGCTGGTTGCCATTGACTTTGAAAAAAATCACGCCAGCACGGCGGTTTGATTTTGCCATGATATTTGCTCCAAACCCCGCAGGCTTTCAGGCAGCCTGCGGGGCGTTAGGGGTTAAACGATAAACGCAATCACGTTACCGGTGATAATCCACGGGTTCACGAGGTCGGGCACCATGAATGTATCGAGGCGGGTTGGGTTGCCGATGTTGCGTTCGGCGTAGCTGTCGGCGGTGAACTGGTCGATGTTTTCCACCAAACCCAATGCCTGCCAAATCTGCGCGCGCGCCACCATTTCGGCCTTCATGCCGGAGGGGGTCATAATCGGCTGGCCGGATGGGAATTTGTTGCCGTCATCCGCCAGCTTGTGCCGTGGGTATTTTTGCTGGATATAGGTGTCCCAGTCATAGCGCAGATAGCTCAATGTCCACACCGTGTTAATCAGCAGATAGCTCTCATCGGCCTGCCCCAGTTTGCCCACTTTGTAGGTGCTGATCAGCATATCGATCATCACCGCGCCGCCTGCGTTGGTGCGGTAGGTGGAGATGCCGTTATACAGCAGCAGGTTGCGCTCCTGCAGGGTAAGCTGGGCGCTGTCGGCGGGCGGCAGGATACCTTTGAGTTCCAAAGTTTGGAACGGGCGTGCCGGGTCGTTTTGTGCGGCAAACGCGGCCTGTGCGGCAGTCGCTGCAGCCAGCTGTACCGGCAAATTAGGCACACCGGGCAAACCGCCGATCACCGAAAACGGACTATTGCGGCCGTTGCCCAGCGTGGTAAGCCCGGCGTAGTTGTCGGCCTTGGCGACAAACACCAAACCGCCGATGGCGCGCATCGGCCCCCAACGGGAAGCCAATTCATCCTCCACCGCCTTCAGGCTGGCGGCATCGGTAAACGGCATCACCATCACATCAAACTGTTTATCGCCCAGCCCGGCCAAGGCGGCGGACAAATCCGGCGTACCCGCGCCGCCGGCCATTGCAGTGATGGAAATAGTGAGGCCGGTTGGCGTTTGCTCGTCGCGCGGATAATAATTGAGCCGCAGGTCAATCTCGTTGCCGGGCAAGCCCTTGTTTTTGGCCGTCAGCGTTACTGCACCGGCATCTGCCTGCGCACTCACCGGCAAATCGACGGCGGCATTCATGGCGGCTGCCAGCGCGGTAGCCACGGCAGCAGCGCCATCATTGGCTTTTACCGCCAGCTTGACTGCCTGCCCACCGATGTAGAGATACACCACGCCGCTATCCTGCACCATACCGGCAATTTGGATTTTGCCACTGGCGGCCGAGCCGGAGGTGTTGGACAAAGGCAGGGCGAAGGTTTCGATGTCGCCGCCTTTGTTGTCAAACCAGCCTTTGGCCGCCCAATACATCAGGCTGCCCGCACCAAACATACCGGCAGCCTGCTCCAGGCGGGTAATCGGCACGGCCTTGCCTGCTTCCGCGCTGCCGCCGGTGACCGGTGCAATCAGCAAGGCGCGATAAGGCTTGATATTTGCGCCTTTTTTGGCCAGCTCGTTGTTAAATTCGGTGCGGCTGCCCGGCGCGCGCAGGGTGCCGGGAATCTCATTAAATGCAATCGTCATTTGTTAGCCTCTTTGTCTTTGCCGGCCACCGCCTCTACTTCGCCCGCATTCAGGCGGCGCAGCCAGTAGTTGTTTTTCTCCACCTGCGCGCCGTCTTTCGGCAGCGGCTCGCCGGTGGCCGGGTCGGTGATTAGATAATCGCCAACCGGTCGCACATAAAACGTAGTCATAAAAGCCCCTTTCAGCTTTTCGGGATGTTGTCTTCGGCATCAATCTCGGAATTGCTACCATACAGTTGCCAGTGCGTGGCCATCTGTGCCTCGGTGATCAGCTGCGGGCCGATATGCGCCTGCGGGTGGTGGTTTTCATCGCCCACATAATCGCCGGCCTGCTCATACCACACCGCCTGCCACAGCTGGGTGTAAAATACGCTCACGTATTCGCCTTGGTCTTCGGCCTCGATGGTGAGCGACAGCGGCAGCAAATCCTCGCCCAGCTCGCCGCCGAGTGTGGGGTTGGCATAAAACAGTTTTTCCGCCAGCGCGGTCATTTCCTCCGCCACGTCTTCGGTTTTTTCGTTGCCCTGCACAATACAGGTAACGGCCAGCTGTGCTTCGTGCCGCAATTCCAGCGGCGCGGCGTTAAATACGCTGCTGCTGCGGGATGCCACCGATACCACCACGCACGGCAGTTTGTTTTGCGCTGGCGCCACCCAACGATAGGGATACACCCGTCTAAACTTGGTACGCAGCAGCGCCACGGCGGCGGCGCGGATGTCAGTAAGTTGGTGCCGGCTCATTTTTCGCCCTCAACTGTAAAACGGTGATGCCGGTGCCGTCGGCCTGCACTTCGGCTACCCGGTAGGCAACGCCCCGCACCTGTATTTCCGCTTCCGCCACCGTGTCCGGCAGCTCGGCGGAAAGGCAGATTAAATACGGATCGGCATTGCCAGCAGAGATGCCGTAGCCGTTATCTGTGGCGTATTCGCGGTCGAAAATGCAGCGCACCGGCTGCCCGCCAATCATCACGGTTTCACCGAAATCGGCAGGATTGGTAAACACGTTCAGCGGCTCATTAAACACTGCCGCCCTCGCCGCCCTCACCGGATGCGTTACCGCCATCGGCACCAGAGGATTCAGCCTCTTTGGCAGGCGCTTCTGCCGCCCAACCTTCGCGGATATAGACAGCCGCCGCAGATTCGTCCACCGAATATTTTTTCCCTACGGCAAACATCTGTTCACCATCGAAAAAACTACGAGTCGGGATAATTTTGATTTTTGCCATTTTTAATACCTCAATCAATAAGGTCGTCTGAAATTCAGACGACCTTGGGTTTCACAATCAAGCAGCCACGATGTCTTTAATGGCGGCAAAGGATTCGACATGACGGACGGCAATATCCACATCTTGCAACGTGGTGATGCGTACCGCGCCCGCAGTAGACTTGGTGTACGGATCAACGATCACATCCAAAACGCCCCAGTGTGCAATCATCAGATCAGACCAGTTACCGAAAATCAGCGGACTGCAGTTGTTGGCCGCCGTGCCTTTGGTCAGGTTGGACGGAATTTGGTTTGATACCGCGCAACGGTAGCCGTTCAACGGCGTTGCGCCGTCCTGCCAGATGTAGCCGGACACGCCGTCGGCCTTCAGCTTGGTTTTCAGCAAACCGCGCACGCGGGCATTGGTGATGTAGGCCAAATCGCCGATGTCGGCATTGGCGGCGGCAATGGCACTTTCCAAAGCGACGATATGCTTCCATTCGGGCGCACCACCGTTCGCACCGATTTCCACCGCGCCGATGCCGGCAGTGTTCAGGATGCCGGTCGGTTCGTTGCCGGTACCTTTGCCGTTGATGGCCGCCAAATCGATACCCAGCATCATCGCTTTCAACAATTCGCTGCGGGCGAACTGTTCGGCAGACAGCGAAGACTGCAAAATGAATTTGCGGCTCAATTCGGTATTGGCGGTAATGGTTTTCGGTTTCAGGCTCATTTGTCCGAAAGTGGCGTTCGATTCGGACGCGCTGCCGTTTTCATACACCCATTGAACGGTGTTGCCGGTCAGGTGTTTCGGAATGGTGATGTCGCCGACCAAGCCGTCCAGTACGGTGGCGCCCAACTGGGCAACGGCAAGTCTGTTGCGCAACAGTTCGATGAACAAGTCTTCGCGGAAGTCGTTTTCGATGACGTTGCCGCCGTTTGCCGCATAGCCTTTGCTGTAAGCGCGGGCAATCAAATCAGTCGGCACAAAGAAGCCCGCCGCTGCACGACCATGTCGTTTTTCCAACTCTTCCGACACTTCGCGTTCCAAGCCCGCTTTGTCCCATTTGCCGGTTGCGGCGGCAGACATGGCGCGCAGAAGGGAAAATTCACGCTGTTCCTTATCCGTCATGCCGATTTCACCGGCGGTAACGGTCGGCTTCGTCTGCATGTTTGCCATGATGGCGGCGCGTAATTGGGCTTCACTGCCACCCTCTTTAATAACCTTTTCGGCGGCTTCGATACCGCCGTGGGCGGCGTAACTGCGACCAATGGCCAACAGTTCGGAAACGCGGGCGCGTTCATTCTGCATACCGCGTTCGGCAGTGTTGTTGGTATCGGTTGCTGCGGCGGCAGGGGTTGCAGCAGCGGGAGTTTCCACCGTAGTGGGCGTTTGATTTTTATCCATGTTTCGATTTCCTTTTTCAGGGGTTGGGTTTACAGGGTTTTCAATAAATGGCTCCACCGACCTGCCGACACCTACTGTCGGGTCTGCCGGAACGGTTACAAAGCTGATTTCATACGGCATCCAGCGGGTAACGATGTAACGGTAGTCCTCATCGTCTGCATCGGGATTGTCCAATACCATGTCTTCCACGCGGTAGCCAACGCTGATATGGCGTAGGATGCCGTCTTGCACGTCTTGGAATTTTTCCGCCGCTTTCGCACCGTTGCCAAAACGTACCAAAGCACGGCCGCGCTTGTCGGCATCAATCCAAGCCCGTTCGATGACGCCGATTTGGTCACCCCAGGCGTGATTGAACAGCACCGCGCCGCCGTCATTCAGGCGGCTCAAGTCAACGGCGCCCGCCGCATGACTTAATACTTCATCGCCGAACCAGCGGCGTACCGGTTCTTCGCTGGAAAACGCCACTTCAACCGTCCGTTTTTCAACATCAACACTTTCGCGCTGAAATACGGCAAAGCGGCTCATTTTCTGCATTTGCGCCTTATCAGGCTTCATTTTCTTCATTCGAGTTATCCTCCGATTCCGGTTCTGCCGCCGATGCGGCCGGTTTTACGTCGGCAATGATTCCTTTTCCTGCCAACATCTGGTTTTCCTGTTCGATTTGGGTAATAACATCTTCAAAATCCAAACCCATTTCCGCGCAAATATCGCGGCGGGATTTGACCGTCAGCGCCACCGCCTCTTTATGCGCATTAATATCTTTCAGCGGGTCAACCCACGACCAGCGGCGCCCCTGCCAGTTGCAGGCCTTAAACTTGTCCAGCTTGCCGGCAGGCAGCGATTTGCCGGACGGCATCTTGATTGCGCCCATTAGCAACGCCGCCTCAATCCAGCGGTCGAATACGTCATACAAGAACGCTTCGGCAAACCAGTTTTGCAACGTCATCCATGTGTCGCGTTCCTCCAGCGTCCCGCTGCGGATACTGGAAAAGTTCACGCCCTCAAGGTCGTTCGCCAAACTGTGATAAGCCACGTTCAAACCGCTGGCGATACCGCGCAGACTGGCTTTGACGAATGCGTCGTAATTGGCGTGCGGGTAATCCGGGTCGAACGGCGTAAAGTCGTAACCCTGCGGCAGTTCGTGGAACGTACCCGGCTCGACCGAATCGATTAAATCGATGCTGCCGCGCCCGTTATCGACCTCTTGCCCGTCAATCGGCGGCATAAAGTTGTCGGCATCTTCCGTCTGTTTGAAAAAGCCCATTTTCGATGCACCGACACGGGCGGCGATAATGGCCGCTTCCTGATAGCCCGACAGGTTTTGCAGGCCGATGATGGCCGAAGCCACCCATGGAAAGCCGCGCCGCTGCTCCGGGCGGTCGTGCAGGAAAATATGGCTGATTTGCGCTGCCGGCACCCGTTCGCGTAAATTGCCCGTATTCGTCTGTCCGTATGATTCGCCCGGATGCGCCGTCCGCAGCCAGTACGCCACAGGACGGGAATAGCTGTTTAACTCAACCCCCATGCGCACGGCGTTACGCCCGTTTTGCTGCGGAACGTTGTATCCCGTATCCAAACGGTCAATATCCAGCACCTGCAACGCATAGCCGTAATCATTATCAAACCCTGAAATATGACGAATCAGCACTTCGCCGTCCCGCGCCACGCTGCGAATCAGCAGCCGTTGCAGGTCGGTAAAAGACATCTGGCCGGTAACGTCGCACACCCCGCGCCGCGCCCAGCGGGAAAACGCTGCTTCGATGGCTTTGTTCGCCAAGGCATCGGGCTTGTCGGCGTTATCCAGCAAAACACGCATTTGCAGGGCAAAACCGTCGCGCCCGATAACGTTACTTTCGACCATGTTCAAAAACTTGCGCATGTAGTCGTTGTCGCGAGCAAGGCTGCGGGCGCGGGCACGCAGGCGGTCAAGGTCTGACCGCGCCAAGGCATCCGCCGACCAGTTTTGCGGCTGCCATGAAGCCAGCGATCCGACCGGACGTGCTCCGGCAAAGCTGCGGCGGGCTGTTTTCGGGACGGCTTCCCGCCTGCCGAACAACCGCGCAAAAAAACCGCGCTTTTGCACGGTTGGGTTATTTGTTGGCATGGTGTAATCCTAGAATCGGCAAATAATACGTCCGCTACGCCGGGCTGAAAAACCTAAAGCAGCTTCAAATTTCCGGATTTCGTTTTCCCAATAGCGGATTTGCTTCAGCAAATCTGCCAAATCGACAAACTCCATTTCACGGTCTTTAATTTTGTAGCGCTTGGTCAAGCCACGGCCGGTAGCATGTTCCTTATAGGCGGTTTTAAGCACCTGCAAGATTTCACGGGCATCATCCAATTCGGCTATGAACTGCTGTTCACGCTGATCGGCGGTGATTTGCTGGATAGTCATTTCAGACGGCCTTATCCATTAAATAAAATAAAGTGATACAGTTTCCTTCACTCGATTTGACCAACCCTTCTTTAATCAGGTTGTCTATATCGTTGCGCGTATTAATCCAATCTGCCCAGCTTCGATCTTCTCGCACTGCTTTATTAATACTGGTAGTTGTGCAGCCGGGATTGGCGCGGATGTAGTCTAAAATTTTGGTTTTCATAGTTTTAAGCGGTTATAAACCGCCCTAACTTGTAAGCATAACTTACAGGCCGGGCGGCGGTTGAGAGTAACAGTAGCAGTTGCCTTTGCTAACGACGCGCCACCGCCGGGCTGTTTACAGACTGTACCGGCTACATCTCTCCGGCCTCGGTCCTTCACCGTCGTGCAGTGCCACCGCCGACGTGTCAATGATTTAAAAGCCGTCTTTCCGGCTGTCATATCCTAACTGTCTAACGAGGCGAATAAATCCCCGGCAGCAATATTCCGACACAGAAACATAGGCTGCTTATCCCTGTGAAGTTGCCTGACATTCTACGCAATCAGGATACGATTTTAAAAATTAGTTGCAAAATTGCTGCCACGCTTGCGACGGTTCACGGCCGAATAACCGCTGCTGTTTTTGTGGCCGGTTTCAGATCCAACAACCTGATCAGCTTCAGCTTTCGGTTCTGAAAACAGTTCCGATTGCAACAAGGCCGATTCATAAAGTGCCCACCGCGTGGCAGACATGGTATGCGTACCCAGCGAACGGGCGGCATGAAGTGCGTACACTTCACAGTCCAACGCTTCGTTTCGCACTCCTACTTTTTTCTGCCACACTTTTTTGTGCTTATTCATCCGGCTCGGCACTTTGATTTCAGACAACAACTGACCGCAGTAATCGGCGCGTACGCCTGAATAAAAGTGCATACGGCCGGCGCCGCTACCTTCTAAATTAATTCGGGCGTGCTCATCAATAAGCAGGTCTTTCGCACGGCTCACCCCAACGCTATACACCTGTACGCCGAATTTGTCGGCCTTGGTGTTTTTGTGTTTCAGATCAATCGCACGGGCGCGGCTGAAAATCTCTTTATCCGGGTTCGAACTACCCTTTACAGCCATCACATTGATATTCTTATAACCGCGGCAGGCGCGTACGAAACCATAAACCGCATCAGACGTATTGCCGTCCGAACTGTCAATAGACACCGCGGCAATCTTCAGACCGGAACCACTTTCATGCCGGTAGACCGTCTGAAAAATCATTTCCGCCAGCTTACGCCAAACGTCTGATTTTGGGTCAACGGTATTGCCATGTATCTCGCCCCACCAAACCAGCCAGCTTTCCTCACCACGCCCCCAGGCGCGAATAATAATGGCCAATCGGTCGTGCTGTACGTCAACACCCATTGTCAACAACAGGCCACCGCGTGGCACGGTATTTTCCGGGTAGTCTTCGGCACGTTCAGCCAGCTCATCCTCTTTAACGCCGTCGTTCGTCATTTCAAACGGAATGCCGATTGATGAATTGACAAATGCAATCATTGGGGCGACATCGCCGTTATCCATCTCGTACTGCGCGGTCAGCCATTTCTTCATCAATTCCGAAAAGACACTGCCGGGAAACGGGCTGTAAAGCTCGTTCAAATAAAAACCAGCGGTGCCATGAAAGGGGGCGGTAGCTTGCCACCAGCCTCGCTTCACATTGCGGTTTTTCTGCATATCGTTCCATACGCTGCCACAATGCGGGCAGGTGTAGTGTGCAGTTTCGGGCAATTTCTTGCCGAAAACGGGATGGTTGCCGTTTGGATCTTCATCACAATTTAAGTAGTCAAAACTCAAAGCGTGCGCCTCGCCACATTCATGGCATGGCACCATCCCCACGCGTTTATCGGATAGCTCCATTTCGGCTGCTATGGTTGATACGCCTGCAATGGTTGGTGTTCCACCTAAAACAATTTTCGGGCGGCGGTAGGTTTTTGTTCGCTCCTTCGCCAGCTTGATACTGTCGCCCTGTCCCCGTAGGTTTAAGTTACAGTCGTCTGGTTCTTCCACACACACAATCGGCACTGGCGACGATTTCACGCTAGCCGGGCTGTTTGAACCTACCAGCTTAAGGAAACCGCCAGGGAATTTCTTAAATAGCTGCCTTTGCCCTTTCACGCGTGCACGGGTATCGACTTTTTCACGCAGGGCAGGTGTAGCCTCTACCATCGGCGTGAACTTCTCGTCCATATACTCCTTGGCCGCACCCTCTTTCGGGAATAGCACCAGTATTGGGCTAGGGTCGGTGTCGATTGTCTTGCCCAAAAAGTTACCCAATACACCGGAAGTCCATGCGACTTGCGCGGATTTTTGGCAGCAAATCACTTGTACATTTGGATCATCAAGAGCGTCAAGCGGGCTGTTTTCCCACTCAAGATATGGCGTAACGCCCAAAACATATTTACCGGGTCGGGCTGCTTCAATACTCGACAAGTAGCGGTACTTATTCGCCCAGTCACGCGTTTTTACCTTACGCGGCGGACGCCATTTCTGGCATGCCTGCCGCAACACGCGCAACACGGTATCAGCCATCTGCACTTGCATCGTTGTTGTCGCTGTCTGCATCGTCATCGGCTCCGTAGTTCACCAGCTTATCAAGCGCTCGGTAAATATGGGCGGCAATGGCATCTGGGTCGATTTCAACGCCAGCCGTCGCGCTTAATTCGGTGGCCAAAATATCAGGCATCGTTAAAAATTCGGTACGAGCAGCAAGTATATGATCCGACCAAGCGCGTTCAAACAACGCGGCCGGGGCAAGTTCGCCCGTTCTCTCTTTAATATCAAGCTCAATCGCATCAGCTTTAAGCCTGTCCAGTCTATCGCGTGGCTTCTCTTTGTTCAGTCGCTCAATTTCACGCTGAACCATCCAGCGGATAACTTCACTGCTTTCGTATTCATTTGCCTGTCCTCGATTGTCGGCATAGCTGGCAACAGGTAAACCCTCTTTCTGCCAATCCGTCAACGATCGTTCGGACACGCCTAAAATCTCGGACAACTGCCTTTTATTTACCAGCATATCCAAGTCCTAAAAATGCACTTCAGACGGCTTGCCACTAGACCCAATATCACCCATCCAAAAATGACAGGCCATCTGAAACACACTAAAAAAATTGGGTGGATAAAGGCCACCCATAAAACTCACAGCACACACAAAAATCATCGAAACAAAACCAAGTAAGGAAGCTAACGCCCCCTGTCGCTTCACAAAAAACGCGGCGCGAATCACCCGCGTGTCCAACAACGGCGGAAGTACCTAACGGGCTGTTGCCACAGCATTTGCCAACTCCCTATCGAAGTGTTGACGATACTTGGACTGAACTGTACGTTCTGCCGTTTCGAAGTATTTAAATCGCTTACCATAGCTGGCACCACTCACATAAATCAGCAAGGGCTTAACCTTGCCGCGCTTACTACGCTGATAAAGCCCAGGCTCAAGCTTGCCATGCCGACAATGCAGCGCAAAGTGCGTACCCGCCGCTACGCCGGCAACCATGCGCCTAAACGTGCCAAGCGTTATGTTACCGTACTGATCCAGCTTGACCGCAGCCGGAACAATCTTCATTCCTGCAGGCATTAACCCACGGCCAATCAATAATGATTCCACCGCCTTCTGCCTACGGCTCCCACCTTCGATTTGTGCCGCAAGATATTTCGCAGCACTGCGCCCACGGCCACCGTCTTTAAAATCAACAACAGCAGTTAAATCAGCCTTACGCGCATACTTTCGGACAAAAACCGAATTCACGGTATAAGCTTTCGGAGTAGCAAAAACCGACTTCATTTCCGTTTGTTCGGCGGTCTTAACGTCTTTTGCCACAGCGTTTAAAGCTCGACTACACGCAAACGGCAATTGTTTTTTCTGCACATTATCAAACCAACGCACAGTTTCGCGGGCATCCACTTTAATCTTTATCATATCCACCCCAAAGAAATGGCCGTCTGAATGGCGGTTCAGACGGCCTATACGGGTAATGACAATAAAAAACTGTGGTCTCGTTACGCACGTAAACCACAGTCTGTCATAATTAAACATCAAATGTTACA
The DNA here is from genome assembly GCF_041433195.1 of Neisseria sp. 27098_8_139. NCBI lineage: Bacteria > Pseudomonadati > Pseudomonadota > Betaproteobacteria > Neisseriales > Neisseriaceae > Neisseria > Neisseria sp. 27098_8_139. The sequence continues at coordinate 121,660 of NZ_JAPWBA010000004.1, read as the reverse complement.
ACCCGTCAAGACAATTTTCTCAATAAAAATGCAATTTCAGGATTGGCCTCAAGTTTCTTGATTGTCCGGTGCAATGTTACACGGTAGTTTTGATGACTGACAACCGCCCCACACTGCTGCGATACATTAGCCGCTTTTTCCAACTGATTACCAACCGTTAAAAACTCAACCCGCACCACCGCCGCGGGCACTGCCGACAACCTAGACACATACCGATCAACAGTCATCGCAACCGCATCACCATCAATACCATATGGAATTTGCGAAAAAGCGTTTGAACTGCCGGGCAACGACACTCCAGAAGCCATCAACGCATTTAATTTACTCGAACACCGACCTGAAGAATCAAACCGGCCTAAACACCAATCTGCCCAATATTCCAACAGTCCATTAATTGTCATTCAATCCTGTATCAATCTCGCCATACAGTTACCCTGTAGCCCCATCAATTAACGCAGAGCTTTGTTTTATATGAATGAAATTATATCAAACCAAGCAACAACAACCAACAAAAATTAGATTGTCCACATTTTTCAAAATTTTTATCTGGTTTGTCCATACTTGTCCAGGGTGTTGTCCATAGCAAAAGCCTTATATTTATTGGTTTGTCCAGTTTGTCCATACTTTTTAAGTAAGTCCGTATGTGGAAGTAAAAAATAAAAATAAAAAACCATGTATACACAAAAAAGCGCGTAATGGAAAAAATCATTACGCGCGTATAAGGTTTTAACCTATGGACAAACTGGACAAACTGGACAAACCACGATTTATAAGGCTTTCAGAAGACCCCATAATATGGACAAACCATCAAAAATATGGACAAACCAAAATTACAACGACAATTTTTCTAAAATGCGGCTAAATTCCGCCACCTGATTGCCGTAATAATCCATCTTACTGACAGCATCCTCCGAATCACGGGCAGTATTATCCGTGTTGGGCTGTGGGAAGAGCTGCTGCATTTCCGGGCGCAACCAATTATGTGGCACCACAAAGATACGCAACCGCTTCTTGTCATATCCATTCATTCTAACCCAAGTTCTCACATCTTGTAAGCGCTTGGCCATATTTGAATAAAAATTCTTCTGGGTCATACTAAAAGTCTTAGTATCGTAGCACCATTTCTTATAAACCTTCCACAAATCCGCCGCCGCACAAGTAATAAAAGGCACATCAATATCACCATTATACCAATCATCCAAAAATGCCTCCCAACCCGGCTTATTCAGATTAATCATTCGGCGTTTAATAGGCGTCATCAACGGCTTAGAATGCGGATTAAACGGCACACGCTCCCCCTGATCATTGGTGTACATCAACGGCAAAGCACATAAAAACGCAGCAAATTCCTCAATACCGCCATTTTTCAATTCTGCATCCAAATTAGCATACATATCATCCGTGAATTTCCGACTACAACCTGATACCATAAAACGACGGTCATTTGATTCAATCGGTATCGAACGCTCATCATTCGAAAAAATGATATACGAATTATAATCCGAATGTTTTTCAGCATCGCGCCCTTTGCGCTCCACCATAATCACATCACTCGTAATCATATTTTTAAGCTTACCGATAATATTCATTCGCTCATCAGACGGACTAATCTCTTCAAAAATTGTAACCAACGCAAACAACAAAACCGCATTAAAGCGAGATTCCAGCGCATTTTGGTCAAGTTGGCGCAAATAATCACCAAACAAACCCTTAACAACACGCTCACCGAACGTCGATTTACCCACCCCCTGAGTTTCAGAAATGAAAACCAAAGCCGTTGCAGGCTTACGTTCAGGCCAGCGGAAGCGGCAAGCCAACCAATTCAAAACCCACTCAACAGATGCATCAGCCTTATTACCATTGCCGGCACATAAATTTTCAATCAAGCCAATGATATGCTTACACCCGGGGAAACGCGCCTTCAAATCATCAATCGACACATCCTTGGCCGTCTCAACCTCCGGAAAAACCGCAGGCACAGGTAAACCACGAAACATATTGATATAATTGACTAAATTATCATCATTAAACGATACTCCACACGGCAAATCAGGCTCAAAAACATAATTTGAGATCGGGCATACCATTCGTGCCGGAGATTTCGACCAATCATCAAACTGCTCCGGCCACGCCGCCTTTACCGCCGCCAATGACACAACCGAATCCAACTTAATATCAAAAGCATCAGTTGTCCCATCCAAATAAATATAGCGGTTAATCATATCCGCAAACATATCATCAATCTTGGCCAACGCCTCCAACTTCAACCGCTTACCGATGATTTCAGCCTCAAATTCCTCAACCTTTTGCCGTTTAGCCTTATAAGACCAACCAAGCACCGCCTCTTTGCCGAAAATCTTGCCCAACTGACGAAAACTAAAAATTTCCCCTGTTTTCAAAGAGATAACACGCTCCTTCAAACCGACTTGAGCAAAATTATCCATCAATTCCTGCATAACCAAACCTTCACGGCTACCCACAGACGAATGTTCAACATCCGCCCCCGCGCCGCCCCCTTGATCTTGTGGGTGCGGTGCATCGCACCCACTCATATTATCAGAAGGGCGCGGGAAGATTGCCGGGTCGGAATCATCCACAAAAGGATACGTCCGCAAAGCGGACATCACCGCCCGAACACTGGTAAGCGGCTCAGTATCCACCAACACATCAGCAATATCGTAACCACTTGGCCAAACGCCAGGGCGTGGAATATCCGCGATTTCGACCGAACAGCCCAAATCAACCAATACCGCCGCAATACCCAACATCGCCGCCATACCCGGCTGTTCCAAATAATCCAAATACGGCATATCCCATTCACTCAAACCCTCCTCAGCATCTTTTTTGGAACGTTTTCGGCGCTGACTATCACAATCCGGCCAACACACCACCCTACGGCCGGCAAGTGGCTGCCAGTTGGATTTTTTCCAACCATTTGCACCACCGTGCCAAGATACCGCAACATAATCAGCCAAATCATGGCAATTTGCCGCCGCGTCCCGACATTTCTCCCCCTCGACCAACAAAACAGGCGCATTCGGGCGACGTGCCAAATCATCCAAACCATACAACGGCAAAGGCTCAAGCACACGACGATTCCGCCATTCCTGCTCGCCCTTGCCATTCTGGCACCATGCAAACGGCAGATCTTCCTTATGCCCGTCAGCACCGATAAAGCGCTGAATAACCATCAACGGACGGCCCTGCTCATCACGATAAACCGCCTGCCGATCAACCCTCTTATCCCTAGCCCGAAATTTAAACGACGACGAACCACGCAAAAAGCCCAATTTCGCCTCATCCACCGGCACAATCGGCGTCCACGTTTCCCGCGCCCGACCAGATTTACCATAGTTCGGAGTACCATCCCAAAGAACACGCTCCACCGGCTCAAAGCCACCTATATTCAAACGTTCGGCCACAGCACGAAGCGCATCGCCCTGATTGCCATGCGTAAACAAATAAGCATAAAGGCTGATCAGATCCCCGCCGGCATCATCAGTCGCATAATCAGCCCATGCGCCCGAATGCGTATTCACCGCAAATGAACCCAAATGACGGTCCGCGCGTGTCGGATTCAGCGCAAAAAACTCATGCCCCTTATACTTGCCACCGGGCAACCATTCCGCAAGCAAATTATCCACCGCATTCAAAGCAGCATCAGCAACAGATTTAAAGTCTAATTTATTCATTTCAGACGGCCTTATACAAAATTTAGGCGTAAAAAAAGCCTGCCCCCCCCTCTAATGGAAAAGGCAGGTGGAAAAACATCCCGACATGGCGTATCGGAATCAGGGGTATTTCAAGACACAGTCACCAAAGGCGACAGAATTAACGCAAAACCAAGCCGGCACCGCCGCCCTCAGCTTCCAAATCAGCCCAAAACCTTAACCAAGGCTGGGCACGCGCAATTTTGAAATCCAGCGAACGGCGCTCCAAAGCCAACTGCGACGCCAGCTTGCGCGCCTCATCGGCAGTACGCGGCACCGACAACTCAAACGGAATCACCGACGGCGGCAGCTGGTTCGGACAAACCGCCGATACAGCCGTCCGACCCGATACCAACGCATCAAAAGCACGGACAACCTGTAGATGAAATTTCGGGCTAATCCACATCGCATAGCTGTAAACCAACTCACGGCAGGCGAAAGTCCCTTGATTTTTTCCAAAACCTTTAATGGTTTTAATAAGTGGTTGATTTTTCATTGAACCCCATATCTGGGGTTCACTAAGTGATTGATTTTTCATTGAACCGCAAATCTGCGGTTCACATTGTTCAAACTCCAACTCTCGAATTAGCTCAGATGTTTGCAATAATCTAAGCCACCGATTCGGCTCATATCGTTTTTCACCGCCTGAAGCCTTATGCAAATCATTCAGGCAATACAAACCATCTGAAAGACGAATGGTCTTATCGGCAATTACAATTTCATTCATTTCATACCTCAACTAATTCAGGCCAAATTTCAGCAAAATCATCAGGGCGTAAATCGCGGCGCGTAACAACCCCACCAGTAGCACTCTCAATACGGACACACCAAATCACAGGCGGTGTTCGTTGGCCATTTGCCCAACGCAAAACATCAGGAGCATGGGCTTTAATCTTTCTTGCAAAAGCGGCCGCAGAAATACTTTCCGAATGGAAATATTCATTAAGCTTCATAAAATTCCTTTCCTAATGGTGCAATATTAGCAAATTGCTAATTACTAAGCAATAGCATTTTGCGTATTTTAAATTTATAGCATTTTGCTATGATTTAAAAAAAGGAATTATTATGAAAACCATTGAAGAGACATACCGCGAAAAACTGCGCATCCTAATTGCCGAATACGGTTCTCAAGCTACACTTGCACGGCAAATTGATAAAAATCCTGCACAAATAAGCCAATGGATAAACGGCACACCCAGTTCCACGGGTAAGCCCCGATCGCTAAAATCTGATACCGCGCGCGAAATTGAAAGAAAAACAGGCAAACCGATTGGCTGGTTTGATCAGCCTGAAGATAAAGATAGTCAAACGATAGGTAGCTTCTCATCTCGAAAAAATGACAGCACAACATTAAATCTATACGACGTAGCCGCATCTTGCGGCCACGGACACATTAACCCCGAATTCCCCGACCTCCTCCGATCGATAGAATTACCCAATAGCGCCCTACAAGAACTGCTTGGCACAGCTAATCTGAAAAACGTCAGCTTATGCCCGCCCGACGGCGACAGCATGGAACCGACCATTCCGCGCCGATCCATTACCCTGATAAAAACCGACATCGCCGAATTTACCAACAGCGGCATATACCTGATTACCTTCCAAGGCTATACCTACATCAAAAGGCTCGCACGCGGGAAAGGCGGCGTTTTGCACGTCACATCCGACAATCCCGCCTACACAAAATCCAATTTTGATATATTGCCGGACGAATACGACCAATTAACCGTACACGGAAAATTTTGGAAAGTCCTCCCCCTCGACTTTTTAGACCTGTAATCCGGACATAATCACAAAAGGCCGTCTGTTGTCAGACGGCCATCTTAAAATCTAAATATTACAGATTTACACTAAGTGTAAATTTGATATAATAGGAAAATCTTAGAATGCAGCTAAAGTTTGAAACAAACTATTTATACTTGCTGTTCACCGAACCATATTTTCAGGATAAGCAGATAGGTGTAAAAGCAACAGGTGCATACAGGTTAATTGTGAACTATCTTTTGTCTGTACAGCGCATAACCGATTTGCACCAAGCTTCATTTTTAAACTTGTCGCCGTGTAATGACAGTTCAGGCCACTATTCCATAACCGTCAATTCAAAATGTAATTTAATTATCCACATAGAAAACGAACAAATCGTATTGCACCGACTAGAGTTAAAAGACCACCCAAAATGAATACACAAATTTTACCCGCTCAACCGATACACCCAGGACAAGTTCTAAAAGCCGAACTTTCCGCTAGAAATCTGACACAGTCAGATTTAGCAGAAATCATTCAACGACCCGCCAAAACCATAAACCAAATCATATCCGGCAAATTGGGCATCACCCCTGATACTGCCATGCAGCTGCATCAAGCATTGGGTATTTCTGCAGAAACATGGCTTAATCTTCAAGCCCGATTCCAGCTATCCCAACTCGAAGCCGACAAGTATCAAGAGATTCCGTTAAGAGCAGCCTTGTATCAGAACTATCCGATTAAAGAAATGGTAAAACGCGGCTGGATTTCTGCCGGCAAAACATTTGAAGAGTTAGAAAGTGCTGTAAAAAACTTCTTCAATCTCGAGACAATCAACCAAACACCGCAATTCCAATTTTCTGCCAAGCAAAACGCGGCTGCCTACCAACAAACAATCAGCACAACAAACTTGGCATGGCTTTTTAAAGTCAGACAACTGGCAGCCGAACAACTGACAACGGGAAAATTCAGCAATGCGGCTATAAAAAAAGCCATTGACGAATTGTCCGGTCTGCTTCGTTCGGCAGAAGAAGTCCGCCACGTTCCCAAAATACTGTCTGCATGCGGCATCCGATTAATCTTTGTCGAAAGCTTGCCCAACAGCAAACTGGATGCCGCCTGTTTTTGGCTGGACAATCAAAAGCCAGTTATCGGCATGACCTTGCGCTACGACCGCATAGACAATTTCTGGTTTACCCTCCGGCATGAATTGGAACACATCCTAAACGGAGACGGCAAAAACCAGGCTGTCATTGATGAAGACATCGGCATTCAGATTGACGGGCTACCCGAATCGGAACATTTGGCAAACAAAGCAGCGGCAGATTTTTGCGTCCCCGCCGCCAAACTTGACAGCTATATTGTCCGCGTAGGTGCCTATATTTTTTCCGAAAGGAAAATTATTGCCTTTGCAGGTGTCAATGAAATACACCCGGGCTTGGTGGTCGGGCAGCTTCACAACCGCACAGGAAAATATCAGCAATTGCGCAAACATCTTGTTCCGGTACGGAATTTCATTTTAAACGGCTCAACCTATGACGGCTGGGGTTTTGCAAATAGGAGTAATGATGAGTAACGCCACAAAAAAACAAATCTCAGAAATCGTAGAACAATACAAACAGGCCAAAGGCATTGAAGACGGAAGAGTAGATGTTCATGATTTGGCAGGATGGGCATTGGACAACAAACTTTACCAGCCCAATATGCGCGATGAAATCCAGCTTGCCGCCAATACATTTTCACGCCACTTCAGAGAAGAGCTGCGCGCAGACCCTAAAGGACGCAGCTATCGTGCCAAACACGCGGTAAGAGAAAGTGTTAATGGCAAACAATTGACGCTATGGGCTGATTTAGATGACCCCAACGTCCCCGTAGAACATTTTCATAAAGCATTTTCACAGCGCCGACAACAAATTGTCGGAGATTGTGTCCAGCTTAAAACCGACGTTGACGTATGCAATGATAAAAAAGGCAGTGATATTCCACTTTCTCTCAACTTTGAAGACGACGTAGCAGAAGCTGAATATCTGCGTGACAATCCAGATGCTGCAGCCTAAGTAATATTTTTTACCAGCCCGCCACAAAGCGGGTTTTTCTTTTCCCTATACTTGGCCGTCTGAATATTCAGACGGCCTTTATTTTATCTAAAGATAGCAAATTGATATTTCACAAAAAATAAATAACCTTTCAAAACAATAAAATACAATAAAAATAACATTTTGCTATTTTATTTACAATAGCAATTTGCTAATATTCTCACATCGAAGCAAAAACAAAGGAAACCGCCATGACTTCAGAAAAATATACCGACCGCGCCCTACGCGCCAAACAAGTCGCCGAAAAGCTGGGGGTCAGCATTCCCTTTGTCTGGGCAAAATGCAACCCCGACAACACCCGCTATGACGCCACTTTCCCCAAACCCTTCAAAATCGCCTGCAACGTAACAGTATGGCTTGAATCCAACATAGACGCATGGTTGGCCACTCAAGCCGCAAAAGCCAACAACCCAAAAGGAGCCGCCGCATGACTACACAAGCCCAAGAAACCTACCTGTTGCGGATTGACGTAACCGCCAACACCACAACCAACTATCTGACCTACTACAGCTGCATCATCCGCAACGAATCCGGCGAAAACCTAGCCAGAACCGGCGGACACCGCGAACCACAGCAAGCAGTCAAAGCCGCACTCAAAGAATTACTACAAACCATTCACTTAGGGAGCATGTAAATGAAACGTAAAATCTACCGCACAAAATATGGCCGGCTTATGCTGAAAATTCAAACACAGCATCGCAATAACTACCAATCGATATTCGTGCTTAATATCCCGAATTCACATTTCGAAGCAAGCGGGACAGTTAAATCGATCAACACCACATGGCAATTCAAATTTCCAAATCGCTCAAAGCAAGACCGAATTTTTAAAGCATTAACGCAAGACCGCGCCGAAATGGTTGCAGAAGCATTAATGGACGCAATCCCCGATATTTTTAAGAAAGGCCGTCTGAAATGAAAATCCGCTACACACTAATCATCGCCATCCTAGCCGCCGCACTCGGTTATGGTTGCGCCCCAGCCATTGCCCACCATGAAAATACAGCCGCCCAAGAGTGCAATCCCGATCATGGCTGCATCGATTTTGACGCCCATCCCGAATTAATCGGCGGCGGCATCGTATACGAATAAAACATGCCCACCATCATTAAATTGGCCCTGATCATCATCCAAATCATCATCGAACGCATTATCCTCCATCGGTTCAGCTACTGGGCCGATGGCACACCAAGGAAGCCGCATGAAAAAAAGAAAACGGTACCAACCCAAAACCTTTGACGGCATACCCCCACACATGATAGCCATCATGAAAACCAGCCGTCGCAGCCTGACCGTCAACGAAATCGACAAAGCCATTGGCCCACTGCTGAAGTACATCGACCATCTGAAAGCAGGAACAGCCAACGAGACCGACTTATGGGCTGCCTGCTGTACCAATTACCTCATGGTTGAATTAGTCCTCATCCTACAAAGCACCAAAATCCAAGCCGATGACACCGTACAAGAAATTGCCCGCATTAAACTAAGCATCGCCCGCGATTATTTTGTAAACCACGTCAGCGACACACTCGAAGCCCAACAAATCCGAAAAAACAACATTGGCCGCTTCGTAGCTACCGGCGACGAAATCAAAATACTCGAATCCGCCACCGAACAAGCGATCGAAATATTAAGCCTATCTGACTACGGACACTTAATCCAAGCCCACGCCCAAACCGCGCCGCTACTGAACAAACTAACCAACGACATAAACCACAGAAATCAAAAACAGCAACAAAAACCAAACCACTGACAAACCAAAGGCCGTCTGAAATTTCAGACGGCCTGTTTAACCTTAAATCTTCTTAATACTTTCTTCCCACTGCAAACGCTCCTCCTCTTCAATCGCCCGCTTTTCGGCTTCTTCTTTTTCCTTTTTCTCGTCCTGAAGCCTATTCTCTATTTTCTCCACTTCATCGGATACATTTTTGTCAAAAACCATAATAGATATTGCATTATCAGGGCATCTTCTTCGATCATACAAATATAGTTTTGTCCCACTTAACGGATTTCCTGACAAATCATCTAAAAAGTTTTCGAATATGCCCGCATTCACGCCCTCTATGGAGGGTAATAAAATGATAAATCTCTCCGCCTCTTTTACATGAATGCAACTTGAGCTGTTTATCGCTTCTTTCTCGACAGATTCAGTACCGTACTTATCCGTCAAAGCCTTAGCAATATTGAAAACCTCATTCCTATCTTCAATAGCCCTTTTAACACTGCCCACATCTCTAAGGTCATACGCATCAAGCGTATAATGTACTACTATGTGGTACAACCTGCCTTGATGAAACTTCATCAATATTTCTGGAGCGGTAAAATCTTCGGTCAAAGCCAAATCTTCATACACCCATCTGTAAGACGACGGATAAAGGTCATCTCCTTTCAAAAGCCTCGGCTTCTTACCCTGTTTCTTGGCAATCATTTGTTTGACGTACTGCTCGGAATCACCAATCTTCAGAAACCCGATACCGTCCACCAATGGTTGCGCAACCGTAGCAGCAGATATCAAACAACCAACTACCAAAGCTGCAAAGCGTTTCATCTTTACATTTCCTTGCGTGATTTAATCGAATTTCATCATGCCAAATTATATTTCCCTTGACAAGTATTTTCTTTTTGCCTTACATTCCGATTCACGAGGCGTCGAAAACCTCTTAGCAAACGGCATTCACCCCGTCAGCGTGAATTTTTTACGTCCATAGATTTCATCGGTTTCCTTTGTTTTTTGTTTTGATACCACCGAAGTTTCCTATGGTCGGGAGGGCTGCGAATACAAGACCCGCTTTCAGCGGGGAATAAGCACGGCCCATTTGCTAGGGTTTTCGAACCTCCCGACCGCCCTTTTCGGGCAACTTCGAATGTATAGCAAAGGAAACTTCATCATGAACCAAGTTCAAAACATCTCTTTCCACGGCCAAACCGTCCCTGTCTTCACCCGAAACCAAACCCACTACGTCGCCATGAAGCCGATAGTTGAAAATATCGGCTTGGATTGGGTTTCACAACATAAAAAAATCCAACGCAGCGAAATCTTAAATTCAACTATGGTCATGATGACCATAGTTGCAGAAGACGGCAAAAAGCGTGAAATGCTCTGTCTGCCACTAGACTACCTCAACGGCTGGTTATTCGGTGTGGACGCCAAACGCGTCAAACCCGAAATCCGCGAACGGCTGCTGCAATACCAGCGCGAATGCTTCAAAGTTTTAAACGCCTATTTCAACAAACCCATCACCCCGCCGCGCATAGCCTTGCCATCAGTGACCGACCAAATGCCAAATCGCAAAGAGTTGGAACAAGTTGTCATGATGTTGGGCGACCGCCTGAAAGAAATCCACAACTGGGGCAGTAGCAATTTGGACAGCTATATCGAACGTCAGGCAGGGAAACCCTTAAACCGCTGTACTTATCAAGAAATCGTCGCCCTTATCCGCCGCATGCACCGCGATACGCAGGACCCATCAGGCCGCCCGATTGTGAAAGGCTCGGTAACCACAAATAGAATCAACAGCGAAACCCTGCCCGATGCCGTCAACACAATGGAAACGTCCAATAGCCTAATTCTGTCTGCTGTGGCCGCAACAATGAAAGGCGGCACAAAATGGCGTGACAAAGCCAATCAGGCACTATACGAAGCAGCCAATCTACATGAAGTGCTGCTAAACATCCTGGAAGGAAAACGCTACCGAAACGAATGCCCAGACATCACGGAAACACAAATCGTTACCGCACTGATGGAGGCAGGGAGGCAGCACAACTTTATCAGCTTCCTGATTACCGAATAAACAATACAGCACAGGCCGTCTGAATTTCAGACGGCCTGTTTAATAATCTCAATCCTGATAAAACATCTTCCAATTACCGAAGAAATCCGTTATCCCTTCCCCATGCAGCCGCGCCACAGCCTGATCATAATACCGGCGCAAATAATCACTATACCATTGCGCCAGTTCACGCCGCTCATTAAATCTGAATTCCTGAGCGGTCAGATAATGCGGCAAAGAAGAAAACCCCGCCCGCTTTAACGCCGATTTGCTCACATGCCCAAGCGCCAAATCCATCGTCAGAATATCCTTGCCGTTCACCAGGCAGATATTCGTCATCAAGTGCCTAAAGCCGTGCATGGTAGCATTCGATTTACCGGCATGCCGGCCATCATAACCACACCGCTTAATCGCCTGATGCCCAAGCTTTACGCCGACAGTACCTGATACACTATCATTCCTCATGGCCGGAAAAACAAATTCATGCCGACCCGTTACCTCACGCAGCTCAGACAGCAATGCCACCGACCAATCAGACAGCGGAATCAAAAAATCATTCCGCATCTTCATATCTTCGCCTGGCATAAGCCAGACTTTACGATCCAAATCCACATTTTCCCACCGGCTGGCCACTATCGACCCACTCCGTGGCGCAATCAGCGCGGTAAGCAATACCAGATACTTGGCCAAAGCCGTAATTCTTTCATCTTTCAAGAGCGAATAAAAAAACAATGCCAACTCGCTCTCAGCCAAATGCGCTTCAGGCTTGGATTGATAAGGCGCAAGCAAACCCTTGGCCGTTTCGACAGGATTACGCCTATCACTGATAACTATGCCCTTACGAACAGCATAATCCCATACCGCTTCAGCAATCTGCATTACACGCGTTGCCCGCGCCGGTATATTCTTGGCATTCAGCCATTCCACAAACTCAGACATATCCAGCGCCGTAATGGCATTAATATCCGTATTCTTTCGGAAAAATTCATTGATATGAGCAAGGCTAGCCCTGTCGCCATCCAACGTATTTTTAGCCAGCTTGCCTACCCGCGATTCATACCATGCCGCGCCCAAATCGACCATACTTTGCCCACCGGCAGCCACCCGCGCAGCCTGTTTTGCAGATCGCTTCAGCGCCCCCGGGTCTATCCCCTCATAAAGCTGTCGCTTTGCCTCAAAAGCCGCATCACGCGCCGCCTTAAGCGTCACGACCGGATAAACACCGATAGACAACACCTTTTCACGGCCACCGTACCGATATTTCAGCCGCCAGTATTTCCCACCGGCAGGATGCACAAACAAAAACAGTCCGCCGCCATCGTAAAGCTTATAAGCCTTATCCCCCGGCTTGGCCGTGTCAATTTTCCGCTGCGTCAAACGGTTGGATTCCGCCATTTTCCTAACCTTCACAAAATATACCCCAGAAAATACCCCCTAATTAATGTTGCTTTGAGTGATTTTCTGTATATCGCCGTATATTACAGGCAAAATAAAAACCCGCTTAATATACTGTTTATAAGCAGGTTTGTACACTTATATATACGGCTGTATATTGTGACCGAATTTAAAAACCATTTTCCATCATGATTTCGCCGGGAATGCGGTTGCGGTGCATGGCGTAGCCCAAATCCATCAGAGCTTGGAAAGTGTCTTTGACCATTGCCGGATTGCCGCAAACCATAAAGCGCGTATCAGCCTTGGTGAACTTGAAGCCGACTTTTTCTTCCAAGCCGCCATTCTTCAGCAATTCAGGAATCCGTTTGCCGCTCAATGCGCCTTCTGTTTCCTCACGCGTAGTGACTGGGACAAAAGTGAATTTATGGAAATATTCTTCAATCAGCGGATGCTCTTTCAAATCGGCAAGGCGCTGGTTGAAAATCAACTCATCGGCGTAAGAGACGGAATGCGCCAAAACCAAACGGTCGAAACGCTGCCAGATTTCAGGCTGCTCGATAATGGAGAGGAAAGGCGCAATGCCGGAACCCGTGCAGAGCATGACCAAATCTTTGCCATCATGGAAACGCTCGGGCAAGAGGAAACCGGTAGCCGTTTTATCCAGCAAAATAGTATCGCCCTCTTTCATCGCAGCAAAACGCGCCGACATCGGGCCTCCTTCAATTAACACTGCGAAATACTCAAGCGTATCGGCGTATTCGGCAGACACGACAGAATACGCGCGCCAAATAAAGCCCTCGCCGTCACGGAAACCAAGGCGCGAAAACTGCCCTGCCGAAAAACGGTAGGATTCTGGACGGCTGATGGCAAAAGTCATCAACTTAGGCGTATGGTGTTTGATCCACAAGACTTTTTCTTCGGTAAACTTGGCTTCTGGAGAAGCTGCCATAATAGGTTTCCTTGATATGCGGTATTAGTTTCAAATAGGGCTTATTATAAAGATTCAAAAGGCCGTCTGAAATATTTATTTTCAGACGGCCTTTAAGATTATTCACGGCGCAAACGGATACTGATGCCTTTTTGTTCCAAAATCAAATCGTTACCGTCAAAACGATAGTTCCACACGCTTTGTTTGCGCAAAAACGCATCTTCCAGCTTCATGTCTTCACACAGCATCATGCTTACCGCAATATGGCCAAAATCAATTTTGCCCGCTCCGATTACATTCGCTTGAAACATCATATCGTTGCAACCCATATTGCCATGAGCCTTAGGCATTTTGCTGAAATCCAAATAGGCGTTTTTATCCGCCAATTCTTTTTCAGTGAATTTATTGAAAGCGACAACACGCCATTTGGCGGCTAAAGTAGGTTGCGCAGTTTGTTGAGTTTGCACCTGCGCTTTAGAGGCTTGTTCAGACTGAGATGCTGAAGGAGATGTACAAGCTGCCAAAACTACCATACTCATTAATGCGCCGAATAATGTTTTCATATCTATTCCTTATGTATTGCTAAAGGCAGTCTGAAAAACCATTCATCTTCAGACGACCTTTAAGCCTTATTTACAAAGTTGTATCCAATGCTTTGGAAATATCGTTCCAAATATCGTCCACATCTTCGATTCCAACCGAGAAACGCAGCAAGCCGACTTTGATGCCCATTTCCATTTTCACATCATGCGGCACGCCGCTGTGGGATTGGGAATAGCAATGGTTGACCAGACTTTCCACGCCGCCGAGGCTGGAGGCCATTTTGACCAGTTTCATGTTTTTAATCACGCCATTGGCTGCTTCACGCGTGTCGTTTTTGAGATAAACCGTCACCACGCCGCCGATGCCTTTGGGCATTTGTGCTTGGGCGAGTTCGTAATGTTCGTGCGACGGCAGGCCGGGATAGAACACTTTTTCAATGGCAGGATGGGCTTCCAAACGGCGCGCGATTTCGAGTGCGTTTTGGCAATGGGCGTTCATGCGCAGAGCCAGCGTTTTGATACCACGCAACACCAGCCAGCAATCCATCGGGCCTGCAATCGCGCCGGTATGCACCATCATGTCATGCAAAGGCTGCGCCAGCTCTTTGGTTTTGGCAACGACTACGCCCATCAATACGTCGGAATGGCCGCACAAATATTTGGTAGCGGAATGGAACACAAAATCACAACCCATATCCAACGGCTGTTGCAGATACGGCGTGGCAAAGGTGTTGTCGATGCCGACCAGCGCACCGGCTGCTTTGGCTTTCGCGGCAAGCGCTTTAATGTCTACCAATCTCAAAAGCGGATTGGACGGCGTTTCCAGCCAAACCAATTTGACATTGTGCGCTTTGAGCAGCTCGTCCAGATTATCCGGATTGCCCAAATCGGCAAAAACAACGTTCACACCCCATTTTTGATAAACATCAACCAATAAATCATAAGCACCGCCGTAAATATCGGCGACGGCAACAATGGTATCGCCCGGGCACAGGAAAGTACGCCATACGGCATCAATCCCCGCCATACCGCTGGAAAAGGCAAAGCCGGCCGCACCGTGCTCCAAATCGGCAACGGTATCTTCCAATACCTGACGGGTTGGGTTGCTCAGGCGCGAGTAGCGGTAAGGCACATTTTCGCCAATCTCGTGCAACGCGAACATACTGTTTTGATAAATCGGCGGCATCAGCGCACGGTTGTGTTCGTCGCAATCGTAGCTGGAATGAATGGCTTTCGTGGCGAATTTCATTTGGTCTCTGCCTATGTAGATGTGAATAATCGAAGATTTTATCACTATCTGAAAAATAGAAACAATCAATGCAGGCGGATAAAGCAAGTGATATAATCTCGCATTTGCAAATCGGCCGACACGAGCCGATTCCCTCCACACGCATCTCAACAATCCTATCATGAAGGACATACCACGCATGAACGCCATTGCAGACGTGCAATCCAGCCGCGATTTACGCAACCTGCCGATTAATCAGGTCGGCATCAAAGACCTGCGCTTTCCAATCTCCCTCAAAAGCAAAGAAGGCGAACAATCCACCGTCGCCCGCCTGACCATGACGGTTTTCCTGCCTGCCGACCAAAAAGGCACGCATATGTCGCGCTTTGTCGCTCTGATGGAAAAACAAACCGATGCTTTGGATTTCGATACGCTGCACAAGCTGACCGCCGATATGGTTGCCCTGTTGGATTCGCATTCCGGCAAAATCAGCGTTTCCTTCCCGTTTTTCCGCAAGAAAAGTGCGCCTGTCTCCGGCATCCAATCGTTGCTCGACTATGATGTTACCCTGACCGGCGAAATCAAAAACGGTATATACAGCCACAGTCTGAAAGTAATGGTTCCGGTTACTTCATTGTGTCCGTGTTCCAAAGAAATTTCCCAATACGGCGCGCACAACCAACGTTCGCATGTAACCGTCAGCCTGATAGCAAACGCGGATGTAGGCATTGAAGAAATTATCGATTACGTCGAAGCGCAAGCAAGCTGCCAGCTCTACGGTTTGCTCAAACGCCCTGACGAGAAGTATGTAACGGAAAAAGCATACGAAAATCCGAAGTTTGTCGAAGATATGGTTCGCGATGTAGCCACTGCGCTGATTGCCGACAAACGCATTGAATCGTTTGTTGTTGAAAGCGAAAACTTCGAATCGATACACAACCATTCCGCTTACGCTTATATCGCTTATCCTTAAAAGTCGAGCCGAATAGAAACAAAGGCCGTCTGAAAGTTTCAGACGGCCTTTGCATAGATTGAACGATAACATGAGACTATCGGTCATATATGGGCAACCCTATTTCGATATAATTCAAAAGCATTAGATTTCTCTCGCAATATTTAACATAAATTAAGCCGCTTGTTTTGTCCATCATTTATAATGACGGTTCCTCAACGGCATCTCCGTAGATACTATGAAAAAATTCCTTTATTTCCTCATTGCATTTTTAGGCTTGAGCAGCTTCGCATTCGCAGTAGATGCCAATGATTTGCTGCCTCCAGAGCAAGCCTTTGTACCTCAAGTCAATGTAACCGATCAAGGCATCAGCGTGCAGTTCAAAATCGCTGACGGCTACTATATGTACCAGTCCAAAATCGTTGCAGCGACCAATCCTGACAAAGTCTTGGCCGAACCCAAATTCAGCAAAGGCGAAGAAAAAGAAGACGAATTCTTCGGCAAACAAACGGTTTACCACCATACCGCGCAGGTTGACCTGCCTTACAAACAAGCCGCGCCGCAATACAAACTGACGCTGACTTATCAAGGCTGTGCCGAAGTGGGTGTGTGTTATCCGCCTGTGGACACCGAGTTTGACGTAAAAGGCAACGGGGTTTACCAGCCGCAAAGCGACGAGCCGGTTTCTGCCAAAGACCGCTTTTTGCAACCGTCCGCCTCTTCAGACGGCCAAATGCCCACGCAACCCAGTACAAACAATCCCGACAGCAGCCGCTTCAAGCTCTCTTGGGATACTTTAAACGCCAACCTGTTGGCGTTTTTTGTCGCAGGTTTGGGCTTAAGCTTTACCGCCTGTATGTATCCGCTCCTGCCGATTGTTTCCAGCATTGTCGTAGGCGATAAAAAAGCCGGCAAAGGCCGCGCGTTCACCTTGTCTATGGTGTATGTACAAGGCTTGGCATTGACCTATACCTTGGTCGGCGTGATTGCTGGTTTGACCGGCGCGCTGTTGACCGTATGGCTGCAACAGCCGTGGGTCGTACTTGCCGCCGCAGCGTTGATGGTGGTACTGGCTATGTCCATGTTCGGCCTCTTCAATATCCAGCTGCCCAACTCCGTCCAATCCTATTTCCAAAACCAAAGCAACAAACTCTCCGGCGGTAAAATCATTTCCGTCTTCATCATGGGTATTTTGTCCGCCCTGATTGTCGGCCCTTGCGTTGCGCCTCCGCTGGCATTTGCTTTGGGCTATATCGGCCAGACCGGCGATGCCGTATTGGGTGGCCTTGCACTTTATGTATTAGCACTCGGCACCGGCGTGCCGCTCATCATCATCGGCACATTCGGCGGCCATATCCTGCCTAAAGCAGGCGACTGGATGAACGGCATCAAATACGCATTCGGCTTTATTTTACTGGCCGTTGCCGTATATCTTGCCACCCCGCATCTGCCTTATTTCGCAGTAGTCGGCCTCTACACCTTGCTGATGATTGTTCCCGCCCTTATGCTTTTGGCGAAATCCGGCAAACAAAAAGGCCGTCTGAAAACAGTTGCCGCCGTATTGGGCTTTTTACTGCTGATTGGCGGCTCATGGTTTGGCTGGCAAAGCTTTAATAAACAAACCACCGCCCTGCACCACTTCTTAACGCTGGTTCCTCCATCCGAAGCCGGACAAGAAACCGACCACGGCAAGATGTTTACCGATGTCGGCGAACTCAAAGCCGCTATGGATGCCGCTTTGAAAGTCGACCCAAGCAAGCCCGTGCTGATTGATTTCTACGCCGACTGGTGCGTATCCTGCAAAGAAATGGCCGCCTACACGCTCAACCAGCCGCAGGTACACGAAGCAGTCGATATGCAGCGCTTCTTCCAAATCGACGTAACCGTCAACACTCCCGACCATCAGGCCTTACTGAAAGAATACGGCCTCTTCGGTCCTCCGGGCGTGTTTGTTGTCCGCGCCGACGGTAGTCATAGCGAAGCCTTATTAGGCTTTGTCAAACCCGATGCATTCATTGAATGGTATCGCAAAAACGAGAAATAGCCGTCTATAAAAAGGCCGTCTGAAAACAGATTTTCAGACGGCCTTTTCTTATGTTTAAAAATTAAAATTCATCTTGATGCCAACGCGTAGAACGCAAAATGCTGGAATCCACATCTTGAATATTGCGATGACCGGTAAACGCCATGGAAATATCCATTTCTTTATACAGGATTTCCAGCGCACGAGTTACGCCTTCTTCGCCATACGCACCCAAACCATACAGAAACGCCCGGCCTATCATCGTACCTTTCGCACCCAAAGCCCAAGCCTTCAAAATATCCTGACCGCTGCGGATACCGCTATCCATCCAAACCTCGATGTCGCTGCCCACCGCGCTGACCACATCAGGCAAAGCCTTAATGGCAGACACAGTATCGTCAAGCTGACGACCGCCATGATTGGAAACGACCAATGCGTCCGCGCCACTTTTCGCTGCCTTTTCCGCATCTTCAGGTTCCATAATACCTTTGATAATCAGCTTGCCGCCCCACAAATCTTTAATGCGTGCTACATCGTCCCAGCTCAGGCGCGGGTCGAATTGTTCGGAAGTCCATGAAGACAGCGAAGACAAATCACCAACGTTTTTCGCATGACCGACGATATTGCGGAAGGTGCGGCGTTCCGTATTCAGCATTTTCATGCACCATTCCGGTTTGGTCGCCAAATTGATCAAATTGGCAATGGTCGGTTTCGGTGGTGCAGACAGGCCGTTTTTAATGTCTTTGTGGCGCTGACCCAAAACCTGCAAATCGGCAGTCAATACCAAAGCCGAACAATTGGCATCTTTTGCACGCTTAATCAGGTTTTCCATAAACTCGCGGTCGCGCATCACATAAAGCTGAAACCAAAATGGCGAGCTGGTGTTTTCAGCCACATCTTCAATCGAACAAATGGACATGGTTGAAAGCGTAAACGGGATACCGAATTTTTCCGCCGCCCGCGCCGCCAAGATTTCACCGTCGGCGTGCGCCATGCCCGTGAAACCGGTCGGTGCAATCGCCACCGGCATTTTCACATCCTGCCCGATCATTTTGGTCTCAAGGCTGCGTCCTTCCATATTAACCAATACTTTTTGACGGAAACGGATGTCTTTAAAATCCGAAGTATTTTCACGATAAGTGGTTTCCGTCCAAGAGCCTGAGTCAATATAGTCATAAAACATACGCGGCATTTTACGTTTGGCGACAAGGCGCAAGTCTTCGATACAGGTTATTTTGCTTAAATCAGATTTCATGGTCGATTGCCTCTGTTAAGGTAAGATGGATGATTCAAGGCCGTCTGAACATTTCAAACACCTCATTATTTTACTCCATCAAAACAACTAAATTTTAAGAATAATTTTGATAATCTATATCAGTATCAATATTAAATCAAAACATTTTAACCTTGAAATTTGTAGGGTTGATAGCCTTTTTTCAGACGGCCTCAAATTCAAATTGCAGAAAAATAAAGAAAATATTTTCCGATTTAAAAATCAGCCAATGCCACCATTTAAACAAACAATCAAACCGAGCCGCCACATACTTGACTGAAACACTCAGATATTAGACAATCCCCCCACTAATAAAAACGCCACACACAGGCAACCACACCATGAGACTGACTACCAAAGGGCGATTTGCAGTAACCGCCATGATAGATTTGGCGATGAACGCGCAAACCGGCGCTGTCAAACTCAGTGCCATCAGCGAACGACAAAGCATATCGCTTTCCTACCTCGAACAATTATTCAGCAAACTGCGCCGTGCCGGATTGGTTGAAAGCCTACGCGGCCCCGGCGGAGGCTATATCCTTGCCGCTCCCGCCGAGCAAATCAATATTGCACAAATCATCTCCGCAGCCGAAGACCGACTGGATGCCACGCAGTGCGGCAGCAAAGCAAACTGCAACCACGGCGCCCCCTGCCTGACCCATGACCTTTGGGAAAACTTAAACAAAACCATCAATGATTACCTCAGCGGCGTTACGCTGCAAAGCATCATTGAACAAAAAAACTGCAGCGACAGCAGTCATGTCGTTACCTTTACACACATTCATTAAACCGACTTGCGGCAAAGACCGCAGGCAGATGACCAAACGAAAGAGCAAACCATGACCGTCAAAACCCCCGTTTATCTCGACTACGCCGCCACCACCCCCGTTGACAAACGCGTTGCCGAAAAAATGATTCCCTATCTGACCGAAACCTTCGGTAACCCCGCTTCCAACAGCCACGCATTCGGCTGGGAAGCAGAAGAAGCCGTCGAAAAAGCCCGCGCCGACATCGCCGCCCTGATTAACGCCGACCCCAAAGAAATCATCTTTACCAGCGGCGCGACCGAGTCCGACAACCTCGCCATCAAAGGCGCGGCAAACTTCTACAAAACCAAAGGCAAACACCTCATTACCGTCAAAACCGAACACAAAGCCGTACTCGACACCATGCGTGAACTCGAACGCCAAGGTTTCGAAGTAACCTACCTCGGCGTACAAGAAAACGGCCTGATTGATTTGGAAGAACTCAAAGCCGCCATCCGCGACGACACCATTTTGATTTCCGTAATGTGGGTGAACAACGAAATCGGCGTAGTGCAAGACATTCCCGCCATCGGCGAAATCTGCCGCGAACGCAAAATCATCTTCCACGTCGATGCCGCCCAAGCCTGCGGCAAAGTGCCTGTGGACGTAGAAGCCGCCAAAATCGACCTGCTGTCCATGTCCGGCCACAAAGTGTACGGACCCAAAGGCATCGGCGCGCTGTACGTACGCCGCAAACCCCGCGTCCGCCTCGAAGCCCAAATGCACGGCGGCGGCCACGAACGCGGTTTCCGCAGCGGCACCCTGCCGACCCATCAAATCGTCGGCATGGGCGAAGCCTTCCGCATCGCCAAAGAAGAGCTTGAACAAGACATGGCGCACTACCGCAAACTGCGCGACATCTTCCTCAAAGGCATCGAAGGCATCGAAGAAGTCTATATCAACGGCGACCTCGAACACCGCGCCCCGAACAACCTGAACGTCAGCTTCAACTTCGTCGAAGGCGAAAGCCTGATTATGGCGGTAAAGGAACTCGCCGTATCCAGCGGCTCCGCCTGTACCTCAGCATCGCTTGAACCCAGCTACGTCCTGCGCGCGCTCGGCCGCAACGACGAACTGGCACACTCATCCCTGCGCATCACCTTCGGTCGCATGACTACCGAAGAAGAAGTGCAGTTCGCCGCCGAACTGATCAAATCCAAAATCGGCAAACTGCGCGAACTGTCGCCTCTGTGGGAAATGTTCAAAGACGGGATTGATTTGAATTCGATCGAGTGGGCGGCGCATTAACTCAAAGAAAAGGTTGTCTGAAAATAGCAAGGTTTTTCAGACGACCTGCATATAAAAATTTTATTTCATATTGAACACAGATTAAATTAAAAACCAATATAGGATATATAGGAGCGCGTGGCATACTGAACCAACAAAAGTTGTAAATGTTGTAAATACTGTTGTAATTCAGAATGGCGGTTCGATTCCGCACAATAAGGTAATAGTTAGTTCTAAAGCTCAATCAGCACAAATTGGAGAAAGGAAAGACATTATGACGAAAAAAGTTGTAATTAAACCGAAATTTCAAAAATGGGTTGTTGGTTTAGTAATTGCCTTAATGCTGGGAAGTGGTGAGTTCCACACGCGACCCTATGTATCTTAAATACAATAACCTAATCAAGCCATACATCAAAATTAAAAAAGGTCGTCTGAAAACCCTTAAAGACCTTTTCAGACGACCTAAAAGCCACCACATTAAAATCAAGGATACAACCCATGAACGAACAAGATTTAGATTTGGACAATCTCGACAACCTGCTTGAAGATTTTGACGGCGTTACCGTAGAGGGCGGCGTCGATTCGGAAAACGACGAAGGTTGCGAAGGCGGCGCGTGCAAAATCTAAACTTCAGTCCGTCTGAATATTCGTAAACAAACCATTTACACCACTAAAAACACAAAGGAAACCACATCATGGCATACAGCGATAAAGTAATCGACCACTACGAAAATCCCCGCAACGTCGGTACTTTCGACAAAAACGACGAATCTGTCGGCACCGGCATGGTCGGCGCACCGGCCTGCGGCGACGTAATGCGCCTGCAAATCAAAGTAAACGATGAGGGTATTATCGAAGATGCAAAATTCAAAACTTACGGTTGTGGCTCCGCCATTGCTTCTTCCAGCCTGATTACCGAGTGGGTGAAAGGCAAAAGCCTTGACGATGCACTGGCAATCAAAAACAGCGAAATTGCCGAAGAGTTGGAATTGCCTCCAGTTAAAATCCACTGCTCTATCTTGGCTGAAGATGCGGTAAAAGCAGCCGTTGCCGACTATCGCAAACGTCAGGAAAACAAATAACCGGATTCAACGACCCCTTGTCGGCAAGTGCCCAAGACTCCTAGCGAGTCTTCGAGAAAAGCAAATCTGGTGATTTATTCCCCTCTTAAGCAGACAGGGTGAATTGAGAGCACAGAAACTTCATCCTTTTGAAGTTGCCGCCAAATTTGGGACTGCCTGCCAATCTATCCCCTCTCCCCGCGGGAGAGGGTTAGGGAGAGGGCAATAAATCGCAGCTTATATTTAATTTAGTCGTTATACCTGCAAAATCAAAGGAGGCGAAATGCCTTTTACTGATGAAGAAGTCCAATCCCTACTTGCTGTCGAAGGCATAGGTAAAACCATATTGCAGCGTTTGCAGCAAATGGGATTAGATGATATTGCCAAGCTGGCGGCGGCAGATTTGGACGATATTTTGGAACAGGGCGCACAATTAACCGGCTCGACCTGTTGGAGAAATAGTCCGCAGGCTAAAGCTGCCATTGCCGCCGCAATAGAGTGGGCAAAACAGCGTTTTCAGACGGCCTGATAATCAAGATGCCGTCTGAAATAAAAAAGCAGGCAAAACAGAAAATGATTGCGAAATGAGGAAAAAAGCATGATTACTATCACAGAAAACGCAGCCAAACACATCAACAGCTACCTGACCAAACGCGGCAAAGGGTTGGGTGTGCGCTTGGGTGTGAAAACCAGCGGCTGCTCGGGCATGGCATACAACCTTGAATTTGTCGATGAAGTGAACGAGGATGATCTGATTTTTGAAGAACACGGCGCGCGCGTTTATATCGATCCAAAAAGCTTGGTTTATCTAGACGGCACGCAAGTCGATTACACCAAAGAAGGCTTACAGGAAGGTTTCAAATTTGAAAATCCGAATGTCAAAGACTCTTGCGGCTGTGGTGAGAGCTTCCACGTTTAAAATATAAAAAATGGCGGGAAAGTATCAAAACCATCCCGCCATTTTTTGGCTTCTTGCCTATTATAGCTGCCCTTGCCTTTTCTTTTTCGTTCTACTTTGTGTCGGAACAAATCAGATTTGACTAAGGCTTTTAAGGCATTGTCTCGTATTTTGCCTTTATTGTGTTGTACCTTACCGGTCATATTGTTTTCCTTTCGTATAAACAGTTTTTGGATTATATCGTAAAATAATCTTCTTCTTTAGATTTTTTCCTTTAATATCATGTCTCAATACTTCAACCTCTTCCAGCTTGAGCCATCTTTCAATATTGATACCGAAGCACTCGAACAGACCTATCGAGCTTTAGCTGCCCGTTTTCATCCCGATAAATTTGCTTCCGCCTCAGCTTTTGAGCAAAAACAAGCCGTCATGATGTCTTCTACAATTAATGATGCCTACCGCACATTAAAAAGCCCTATTGATCGGGCTGCTTATCTCTTGAAAAGCCAAAATATCGATGCCGATGCACCTGAACACACTTCGTTCTCACCAGAGTTCCTCATGCAGCAGATGGAATGGCGAGAAACATTAATGGATGCACAAATGGAACAAAACCATGATGCCATCCGAGCGCTGGATCAAGAAATCCAAGAAGTACAAAGCAACCTATATCAAGATTTGCAACAAGCATTTGAACAACAGGATTATGAATCAGCCGCACAATGGGTACGGCATGGACGCTTTCTTAATAAGCTTCGCAATGAAATTGCTTCAATCTTATAAAGTACATATGCTGTTACATTTGCCTAAGTTTTATAGCAAATGATTTTATATGTAAAACAAAAACCGTATCAGATTTATCTGATACGGTTTTCTTATATTAACTACCGATTAGCGTTTTTTACCGGTAACAGTAGCAACAGCCAGGTTTTCGTTACGTTTCAGAGAAACGCTTTCAACACCTTCTGGCAATTTGATGTCTGACAAGTGCAGAATGTCACCGGCAACTACTGATGCACAATCCAGTTCCAAGAAAGCAGGAATGTTTGCAGGCAAAGCAACTACTTCAACAGAAGTGTTCAACAGAGATACGCGGCCACCTTGCAATTTAACAGCTTGAGAGTTTTCAGCGTTAACAATGTGCAGAGGAACACGGATGCGTACAGGTTGATCAGCTTTTACAGCTTGGAAGTCGATGTGTTGAACTTCGCGACGGAATGGGTGCATTTGGAAGTCACGCACGATAACGTCTTTAGTTTCACCATTCAAAGACAGTTTAATCAAAGCAGTATGGAAAGATTCTTTTTCCAATGCGTAGAATACAGTTTTGTGGTCTACAGCGATAGCAACAGGCTCTTGACCTTCACCGTACAGGATGCCAGGGATTTGGCCTTCGCGACGCAGGCGGCGGCTCGCACCAGTGCCTTGGGCTTCGCGAACAGAGGCTTGAATTTCGTAAGTCATGTTTAATACTCCAATTTAGATAAAATCGTCGTCATCGGCCGCGACCAGCTTAAGACGACATCGGGTTATGGCAGCAACATGCCGCCAGTCATCACATCTTCATTGAAAAGATATGAGACGGATTCTTCATTGCTGATACGGCGTACCGTTTCAGCCAGCAAACCGGCAATGGTAACCTGACGGATGCGTTCACATTTTTTAGCTGCTTCAGACAACGGAATCGTATCTGTCACAACTACTTGGTCAATTTCGGAAGAAGCAATTCGACTCACTGCTTCACCGGAGAATACTGCATGGCTGGCATATGCTAATACACGATCTGCACCGCGCTCTTTCAGGGCAACGGCTGCTTTACACAAGGTGTTTGCCGTATCGATCATATCATCTACGATCAAGCAAGTACGGCCTTGAATATCGCCAATAATGTTCATCACTTCAGCCACGTTGGCTTTAGGACGACGTTTGTCGATAATGGCCAAATCAGCATTTAAAGATTTAGCAACAGCACGTGCACGTACAACACCACCAATGTCAGGGCTGACAACAGTCAGATTGTCGATACGTTGTTGTTTAATATCGTTCAATAAAATCGGGGTAGCGTAAATATTATCTACCGGAATATCGAAGAAACCTTGAATTTGATCGGCATGCAAGTCAACAGTCAATACGCGGTCGATACCTGCTGAGTACAACATATTCGCTACCAATTTAGCAGAAATCGGTACACGAACAGAGCGAGGACGACGATCTTGACGCGCATAGCCAAAGTAAGGAATCGCGGCAGTAATACGCCCGGCAGAAGCACGTTTGAGTGCATCGGCCATAGTCAAAATTTCCATCAGGTTGTCATTGGTTGGCGCGCAGGTAGGTTGCAAAATAAACACATCGCGACCACGCACATTTTCCAGCAATTCAATGGCTACTTCGCCATCAGAGAATTTGGAAACAGTGGCTTCACCGAGTGAAATATCCAAATGTTTGACAACACGTTGCGCCAATTCCGGATTTGCATTACCGGTAAACACCATTAAACTGTCATAAGCAGCCATATCTTCACCTGATTCTAGATTTAATTTACGCGCAGAAAACATTACGCTTCCCTTTGCCCTATGTCTAAGACACTAATTGCGCGATTATACGCGTAAAGACGGGTAAAAAAAAGTTTTTCAGCGTTATTTTGCTCTTAGCGTAAAAAAGCGTGTAAGAGAACTTACACGCTTTTATTTGGCTGGGGAGGAAGGATTCGAACCTTCGCATGCTGGAATCAAAATCCAGTGTCTTAACCGCTTGACGACTCCCCAATAAAGGGTGTTGGCTGGGGAGGAAGGATTCGAACCTTCGCATGCTGGAATCAAAATCCAGTGTCTTAACCGCTTGACGACTCCCCAACAAAGGGTTTGGCTGGGGAGGAAGGATTCGAACCTTCGCATGCTGGAATCAAAATCCAGTGTCTTAACCGCTTGACGACTCCCCAACTTACTAAATCATATAAAACAGAGGATGAATATCTAATCCTTCCACACAATAAGCTTCATATGATTGAGAAACCTGTTGGTAAATTGTATTTGCTTCTTGATGAGATGCACTTGCTATAAACAAACAAGCCCCAGAACCGGTCATTAATGCATAACCATATTGGGATAACTCAACATAAGCCTTCCAAACCTCAGGATATTCCTGAAATACAACCACCTGCATATCATTTTGAAACGGCTGTAATGATTGGAAAGTCGGCATTATGCTGGGTTTGGAATCACGTGTCAAGCTTTCATGTGCAAAAATTTTAGCTGTTGCCACATGGACAGGGGGCTTAACGATAACATACCATTGTTTAGGGACATCTATTTCAGCCAGCTTCTCGCCTACGCCTTTGGCAAAAGCACTTCTTCCAAAAATAAAAAAAGGAACATCCGCACCAAGACTTACGCCTAAATCAATCAGTTGCTGCCTGCTCAAGCCACATTGCCACCATTGGTTTAAAACCATTAAGACTGTGGCCGCATCAGAGCTGCCGCCACCCAATCCGCCGCCGGTCGGAATTACTTTATCCAACCAAATTTCAACGCCGTGCGGTACGTTTGCATATGGCAGCAATAATTTAGCCGCCCGATAAGTCAAGTCCTGTTCTGGCTCAAGCCCTTCAACCGGCGTATGCAGAATAATCTGCCCATCAGTACGCATTTTCAGATGAACGGTATCGTATAAGCCGATCAAACAGAAAATACTTTCCAAATTATGATAACCATCGCTCCTGCGGCCGGTAATCCTCAAATCCAAATTTAATTTGGCCGGTGCAGGAAAGGCTTGGATTTCCTCTGAAACAGACATGGCATCCTCTATTTGCGTGCTGCGCATCGGGTTTGTCCATTCTTATCCAAAGAGTGGTTTACCGTGTCGAACACCAAGCGGATATTAAACTTGGCATTCTCAAGTTGAAGCGTTTTGGGCTGCCCTGAACTATTTAAAGTACGCGATATTGTCCAGTCAAACTGCTCCAGACGGCCATCAGGCAGGATTTTGTATGGCGCATTGGCAACGCGTTTACCATCCGCCCAAATATGCAGATATTGAACAGGCAAAGCAAAGCCCAAAAGCTGTCTGCTCAATTCCTCAGCCGTTTCCGCCTGATAAACCTTACCCTTACTGTCTACTGCCAATACACCTTCACTGTCTTGACACAGCTGGCCTACGGTATTACCCAGCGGTGTATTAACATCAATGGTTTGAACCGCGTTCTGATAAGTCCAGTCGAAATTGGCATATGAGCCTTTGCCTTCCACTTTAACAGCCAATCGACCGTCTGCGCTAAAATCCTGCACCTGCTCTGCTGCTTGCCAACTGTTTTGTTGAGGTAAGTTTGGCTGCGCACAGGCAGCCAAAAGCAATAAGGCTGTAACCGATGATAATTGTTTTAAATTCATGGATATTCCTTCATAGGCCGTCTGAAATCAAACGCTTTTCAGACGGCCTTTTGGTTTTATTTGTGTTTTTGAATATGCGGTTTACTGGGCGTTATACCGAATTTGGACATTGTCTCTTTTAATACTCGAAGATTGCTTCCGCGCTTCAAACCATCATTCCAGATTTCTTTGGCCTTGTCTTGGTCTCCAAGCGTCCATAGGACTTCGCCCAAATGCGCTGCGACTTCGGCTTCAGGTTCTTTTTCATAGGCGTATTGGATATACGGCAAAGCCATTTGGGCATCACCTTTAAGATAATACGCCCAGCCTACACTATCATTAATTGCTGCGCTTTCCGGATCCATCTGATAGGCCGTCTGAACCATTTTGAAAGCCTCGTCCAAATCCTTGCCACTTGTCAGTAGGGTATAGCCCAAAGCATTCCATCCATGCGGATTATCCGGATACAGCTCTACCACACGGCGCAAATCGGCAATCGC
This sequence comes from Neisseria sp. 27098_8_139, assembly GCF_041433195.1. Classification (NCBI taxonomy): domain Bacteria; kingdom Pseudomonadati; phylum Pseudomonadota; class Betaproteobacteria; order Neisseriales; family Neisseriaceae; genus Neisseria; species Neisseria sp. 27098_8_139. Next base: position 93,144 of record NZ_JAPWBA010000004.1, on the reverse strand, counting down.
CTTGCCTGGCTGATTCAGCTTCTCATACACCATCGAACGCTGATACAACACATTGGCAAGCAACTCCGGAGAAACTTGGGTTTTCAAGGATTTTTCGGTGGAATTTACCAAGTTGTTCAAAGCGTTCAACGATTCTTGAAGATTGGTATTTTTAGACAATACAAACAAAGCCGTATTCAGCAAATCACTGGCTTCAAAATAACGCCCTCTTTGCTCGGGCATTTTTTGGGCACGTTGCACCAAAGCCCAAGCCTCTTTATGGTTGCCCTGTTTGGCTTCGATGGAAGCAGCCAAAATGGTTTTATCAAATGTATAAGCCGTAGCCGTTACCTTGTCCAGCCATTGTTTGGCTTTGGCAAAATCATCAGCATCATTGTAAGAAACCGCACCAATCAACGCCGCACGGCTGCGCTGCTCCTCCGTACCGGCTTTATAAGCCTTTTCCAGATAGCTGTTTACCGCAGAAATATTTTCCGTCTTGCTGGCTGACAATAAGGCAGCCTGAGTATACAAATCAGGGTTGGGATTTTCTTCCAACAAAGTCTGCAAGCGCTTGAATGCCTTATCATTTTGGCCATGGGCGATCAAATTGGCGATATCCAATTCCTGCCAAATCGGAGATAAGGTTTTGGTGTCTGTCTCTTTGAAGAAACCGTCCAGAATATCAGGATGCCGTTGCGCCATCAGCCGCAGGGTGACAAAAGTCGGCGGCAGGATTTCGTTGTCCAACTTGGCCAAGCGCTGCAATGCCGCAATGGCGTGTTTCTTTTGACCGTCTTTTGCACTAAAAATTGCATCCGCAATCGCCGCTTCTGGAAAGTCTTTATAATTCAATGCCGTTTTATGTACCTGTTTGACTGCATCGCTGGTCAGATTCGGCTGTTGGGCTGCGGTTTGCGCCAAAAGCAGGAACACGCGCTTTTGCTCGTCTTCACTACCGCCGGCAATTACCTTGTCCAATCCGCTCAAATTCTTATCGGCTTTGCCCAGCAGCAGATTGCGCAACCAAGTCATACGCTTTTGTGTTTCACCAGGCTCCGGCTCGATTTCGCGCCATTTTTGGTAAATGGCTTCAGCCTGTTCAAAGGCATTTAAAGAAACCGCCATCTCCAAAGCGCGTTCGGCCACTTCGGGAGATTTGGTGCGATGCAACGTCAAAATATAAGTAAACAAAGCAGAAGCCGCATCACCCTTTTGCAGGGCCAGTTCTGAATTTAACAAAGTGAAAACCTGCGAGGTGCGGTTTTGTATACCCAACAGACGTATCCGCTCCTGCTCGCGCTCTTCGGGAGAAAAACGATCGGCACGGCTTTTCTTTTTGATAATCTTAGCCGATTCAAAAACTGTATTTGAATCGCCGGGCGCGGCAAAAGTTTGTGTAGCAAACAACATCATGACAGCCGCAGCTGCCACTCGAATACGGGATGGGGAAAACAACATAACTATCCTTTTTGAGAACCTGCCGGCATTTTCAGACGGCCTAAGCACTTGCAAAACAGACGCAAAGCTTTATTTATCATTCAGGCATAACTGTAACACACGCACCCTATTTTGTTGACACGGTAACCGTAAACCTTGTGTAATCCTCATCTGCATAAAACGATCAGCATCAAAGATGAATACCGACCAACTTATCCATTTCCTAACTCAAGCTTCACACTTCAGCAGCCGTATGCAAGCAGAGCGCAATCAATTAGTTACCCCAAAAACAGTCAAAGAAGCAGCCGTTTTGGTCGGCATTGTCTTGCATGAAGGAGCGTGGCAAATTTTACTGACCAAAAGGGCCGAGACCTTAAGGCAGCACACCGGACAAATCGCCTTTGCCGGCGGCCGCAAAGATGCCCAAGACGACAGTCAAACGGCAACGGCGTTAAGAGAAGCTTATGAAGAAACCGCCATTCCGATTACCGCATGGCAGACTTTTGCGCCGCTACCCTTTTATGACACGCCTTCCGGCTACCGTGTTACGCCTGTTCCGGCAGTTTGCACCCATTCCGTCAACCCCAAAGCCAACCCCGACGAAGTAGCAGAAATTTTTTATCTGCCTTTGAGCTTCGCCTTAAACCTGAGAAACTACACATTCCGCCAGCTTCATCACAATAATCAAACCCTCGCCCTCCCCGCCCTGCCTTTCCGACACTACGACATCTGGGGGCTGACAGCAATCATTCTATATGGACTGGCTGAACGTTATCAGCAATATTGCCAAGCTTTTAAATAAGGCAAGGCCGTCTGAAAAAATAGGAAAGGATGGTTTCTGATTTTCTTATGGTGTTTGGTTATATACCTACCACAACAAAATAAGTTATAGCGGCAAACACAAAACAGGAGCAGAAAATTTCAAAATAAACGATTAGAAAATAGTGTAACGATATAAAAATTCATTTTTTCACAAATAAATTGTGCTCTCTTCATTTTTCAGACGGCCTTTGCCTGCGTATAATATCGGTCTGATTTACAATTCAAACGAGCTTAGCCCAGCCATGACCGAATCCATCCGCCTGCCCGCTTCTACACTCAAGCCTTCCACCGTTGCCCTGCCCGGTTCCAAAAGCATCAGCAACCGCACGCTGCTCTTAGCCGCACTCTCCGACAACGTTTGCGAAATCCATTCTTTGCTCAAATCCGACGATACCGACCGAATGCTTGAAGCACTCGACAAACTCGGCGTACAAATTGAATCTTTACCTGAAGGCCGTCTGAAAGTTCATGGCACCGGCGGCCGCTTTCCCAACCAAACCGCCGATTTGTTTTTAGGCAACGCCGGTACGGCATTCCGCCCCTTGACTGCCGCGCTTGCCGTTTTGGGTGGCGACTATCATCTGCATGGCGTGCCGCGTATGCACGAACGCCCCATCGGCGATTTGGTGGATGCGCTGCGCATTGCAGGTGCGGACGTACAATATCTGGGCAATGAAAACTATCCTCCGCTTCAGATCGGTAAACGCCAAGACAACGGCGAGCGCGTTATTCCGATTAAAGGCAATGTTTCCAGCCAATTCCTGACCGCCCTGCTGATGGCTTTGCCCTTGACCGGACAAGCATTTGAAATCCACATGGTAGGCGAATTGATTTCCAAACCTTATATCGACATCACGCTCAAGCTGATGGCGCAGTTTGGTGTGGACATCATCAATGAAGACTATCGTGTATTTAAAATCCCGGCCGGTGCCAAATATCATGCGCCCGAACATTTATATGTAGAAGGCGATGCCTCCAGCGCGTCTTATTTCTTAGGCGCAGGTCTGATTGCCGGTACACCCATCCGCGTGACCGGCGTCGGCGCACACAGCATTCAAGGCGACATTGCCTTCGCACGCGAACTGGAGAAAATCGGTGCGGATATCATTTGGGGCGAAAATTTTGTTGAAATTTCCCGTCCTGCCGAACGCAAGATTCAGGCTTTTGATTTGGATGCCAACCATATTCCTGATGCGGCCATGACTCTGGCCATTGTTGCTCTGGCTACCAAACAGCCCTGCACCCTGCGCAATATCGGCTCATGGCGCGTCAAAGAAACCGACCGCATTGTCGCCATGGCAACCGAACTGCGCAAACTGGGTGCAGAAGTCGTTGAAGAAGCCGAAGCCATCCATATTACGCCACCCGAAACACTTACCCCCGATGCCGTCATCGATACTTACGACGACCACCGCATGGCCATGTGTTTCTCACTGGCCTCGCTTTTGGGCGTCCCCGTCATCATCAACGACCCGAAATGTACGCATAAAACTTTCCCCGACTATTTCCAAGTTTTTACATCATTGACCAACTGATTGATTATTCAAATTTTCAGACGGCCTGTTGCATACAAAAAACACAGGCCGTCTGAAAAATAAAAATAAAACTATACTTTTTCTTAATTTATGCGATAATAGCTAAATAAATTCTTAGCGATTCATATTTCCTTTCGGAGAGAAAACATGTCAGACGAAAAAAGCAAAGCCTTAGCCGCCGCCCTTGCCCAAATCGAAAAAAACTTCGGCAAAGGCTCCATCATGAAAATGGACGGCAGCCAACAGGAAGAAAACCTTGATGTTATTTCCACCGGCTCCCTCGGCGTGGACTTGGCACTCGGCGTCGGCGGCCTGCCCCGCGGCCGCGTGGTTGAAATTTTCGGCCCGGAATCCTCCGGTAAAACCACACTCTGTCTCGAAGCCATTGCCCAATGCCAAAAAAATGGCGGCATCTGCGCATTCATCGATGCCGAGCATGCTTTTGACCCGATTTACGCCCGCAAGCTCGGCGTAAAAGTCGAAGAGCTCTATCTCTCCCAACCGGATACCGGCGAACAGGCATTAGAAATCTGCGATACCTTGGTACGCTCCGGCGGTATCGATATGGTCGTTGTCGACTCCGTAGCCGCACTTGTGCCTAAAGCCGAGATCGAGGGCGAAATGGGTGACAGCCACGTCGGCCTGCAAGCCCGCCTGATGAGCCAAGCCCTGCGCAAACTGACCGGCCACATCAAACGCACCAATACATTGGTTGTTTTCATTAACCAAATCCGTATGAAAATCGGCGTAATGTTCGGCAGCCCTGAAACCACAACCGGCGGTAATGCACTCAAATTCTATGCCTCCGTCCGCCTCGACATCCGCCGTACCGGTCAGATTAAAAAAGGCGATGACGTTATTGGTAACGAAACCAAAGTCAAAGTCATCAAAAACAAAGTTGCGCCCCCATTCCGTCAAGCCGAATTCGATATTCTTTACGGCGAAGGCATCAGCTGGGAAGGCGAATTGATTGATTTGGGTGTCAAACATGACATCGTTGAGAAATCCGGTGCATGGTACAGCTACAACGGCGCAAAAATCGGTCAAGGTAAAGACAATGTACGTGTTTGGTTGAAAGAAAACCCTGATATCGCCAACGAAATCGATGCCAAAATCCGTGCAGCAGTCGGTATCAATATGGATATCACCGAAGGCAAATTGGACGATACCGACGGCGAACGTCCTGAGGAATAAGTCTGTTTGAAATTAAAGGTTAAATAAGCCAAATAAAGGCCGTCTGAAATCCGACCATTAATCGAATTTCAGACGGCCTTTTATTCAATACTGCTTAAAGCCCTAATGCCTGAGCGTGAAACTCAATATGCGAATCGATAAAGCTGGCAATAAAGAAATAGTCATGCCCATAGCCCGGGCGTACTTTATATTGGATATTGAAACCTTTTTCACGTGCGGAGCGGACAAACGCTTCCGGTTGCAGGACGTCAGGATACAAAGCATCTTCACTGCCGACATCAATCAAAACAGGCAATTTATGCGAGGCCGTCTGAAGCAGCTCTGTACTGTCATAGCGTTTCCATGTTTCCACGTTTTGACCCAAATAAGCTGAAAACGCCTGCCTGCCGCCTTCCGTATCGATAGGATGACATAAAGGCGCAAAGGCAGAAACTGCAGCATATCGGCCGGGATGCTTCAAAGCCAACTGCAGCGCACCATGCCCGCCCATGCTGAAACCTGCAATGCTGCGCTCTTTTGTTACCAGAAAATTATGCCCGATCAAATCAGGCAATTCTTGGCTGATATAGCTTTCCATTTGGTAATGCTGCGCCCAAGGTGCTTCAGTTGCGTTAACATAAAATCCGGCACCCTGTCCAAGATAATATTCCTCGCTGTCGGCAACATGCTGACCGCGTGGCGAGGTATCCGGAAAAACCACAATAATATTCCATTGCGCCGCAAAACGCTGGATTCCGCTTTGCCGAACCAATTCAGAACTATCACTATTTAAGCCGGAAAGAAAATATAAAACAGGCGCGGGATAACCTTTTAAGACTTGTGGCGGCAGATAGACATCAAATACCATATCCGTCCGGCAGGTTTGAGAAAAATGGCGGTAGCGTTCCTGATGCCCGTTAAACATCTTTCTGCGTTCCAGCAAATGCAATTCTGAATTTTTCATTTTATTCCTTGTAAGGAAACAACAATAAGCAGAATGTTAGCGCAAAACCTGCCCATCGTGTTGTTGCCCCATCTTTTTAAGGCGACCAAATCCGCTTTAATCAAGGCTTGCCAATCATGCGAAATCATTACGCTGACAGCATTTAAAATCTATACACAATCTCTGTGGATAAATCTGTTGATAAGCTTTGGGTAATCGTAAAATTTTCTTTAGGAACAAACCAAGTCTTAAATTGACTAAAATTTAATCAAATAAAATTCAATAAAATCAAATAGTTATATTTATAAGATTTTACTATAATCATACAGTGAAAATTTATAGGTAAAACAAGGTTATGCGGCTTTGTGCATAAATTAGGGTTGACATCCCTAAAAATCGCCCCGAATCAAAAGCTGCGTAAAACAACGGCCTATTTCATCAGATGCCATTCAAAAGACACGCGGCCATACATTTTGCGTTACAATACGCACTTATTTTTAAGAAAGAAAAATACGCCATGAAAGCCTCCCAGTTCTTCATTTCCACCCTGAAAGAAGCCCCTGCCGAAGCCGCACTTGCCAGCCACAAGCTGATGATTCGTGCCGGTTTGATCAAAGCCAACGCATCCGGTCTTTATACTTGGATGCCGATGGGTCTGCGCGTATTGCGCAAAGTTGAAAATATCGTGCGCGAAGAAATGGCCCGCGCAGGTAGCGTGGAACTGCTGATGCCGGTGGTACAACCTGCCGAGCTGTGGCAGGAATCCGGCCGCTGGGAGTTTTATGGTAAAGAACTGTTGCGCCTGAAAGACCGTCATGACCGCGATTTCTGCATGGGTCCGACTTGTGAAGAAGTGATTGCCGACATCGTGCGCAAAGAAGTCAACAGCTACAAACAACTGCCGAAAAACTTTTACCACATCCAAACCAAATTCCGCGATGAAGTGCGTCCGCGCTTCGGTGTGATGCGCGCACGCGAGTTCGTCATGAAAGACGCTTATTCCTTCCATGCCGACTATGCCTCGCTTCAGACGACCTATCAGGATATGTACGACGCTTACTGCCGTATCTTTACCCGTTTGGGTTTGGAATTCCGTCCTGTTGCTGCGGATACCGGCAGCATCGGCGGTACCGGATCTCACGAATTCCAAGTATTGGCTGAAAGCGGCGAAGACGTTATTGCATATAGCGACACTTCCGATTACGCCGCCAATATCGAGCTGGCACCGACTTTGCCGCTTAAAGGCGAACGCGCCATCGCTCAGGCCGAATTAACCAAAGTACATACGCCAAATGTCAAAACCATTGAGTCTTTGGTTGAATTCCTCAATATTCCGGTTGAACAAACCCTTAAATCCATCGTGGTCGAAGGCGAAAACGAAGGCGAACTCGTCCTGCTGCTGTTGCGTGGCGACCATGAGTTTAACGATATTAAGGCAGAAAAACTGGCCGGCGTGAAATCGCCACTGACCATGGCAAGCCCTGCCGCGATTGTTGAACAGTTCGGCGCAAACGGCGGCTCTCTCGGCCCTGTCAACTTCAAAGGTAAAGTCTATGCTGATTTTGCCACCGAAAAAGGTGTAGACTGGGTGATTGGCGCGAACGAAGACGACTACCACTATACCGGCTTCAACTTCGGCCGCGATGCTGCCGAGCCTGAATTTGTCGATTTACGCAATGTCATCGAAGGCGACATCAGCCCCGACGAACAAGGCCGTCTGAAACTGGCGCGCGGTATTGAAGTCGGCCATGTCTTCCAATTACGCGACAAATATACCCAAGCCATGAATGTCAGCTTCTTGGATAATAACGGCAAATCCCAAATCATGGAAATGGGCTGCTACGGTATCGGTATTACCCGCGTTGTGGCCGCCGCCATCGAGCAAAACAACGACGAAAAAGGCATTGTTTGGACCAAAGCAATGGCGCCGTTTGAAGTCGTGATTGTACCGATGAACTACAAAAAATCTGAATCCGTACGTGAAGCCGCTGACAAAATCTATGCCGAGCTTTTGGCTGCCGGTGCGGATGTATTGTTGGATGACCGCGACGAACGTGCAGGCGTATTGCTGAATGACTCCGAGCTGTTGGGTATTCCTCACCGCATCGTAATCGGCGATCGCGCCTTAAAAGAAGGCAATGTCGAATATGCCGAGCGCCGTGACAATCAAGCTCAAGCCGTTGCGGTATCAGAAGTTGTCGCCAAGGTTCTGACTGCATTGAACGCTTAAGTCTTTTCAATCATGAAAAGGCCGTCTGAAACTGATTATTTCGTTTCAGACGGCCTTTTTCTGTTTTAATAAATAATGTTTTTTCCGTAACTCTCTAATATTTCTTTGATTTTCAAAATGGTTTCTTTAGGCGGCGGATGTACGCCTTTTAATTTGTATTCATCGCCACACAAAGCCCATTTGTGGGCGCCCAATTCGTGATACGGCAAAAGCTCGACCATTTCGACATTCTCCATATCACCGATAAACTCGCCCAATAAATGCGCTGAACGCTCATCATCGGTATAACCGGGAACAACCACATAACGCACCCGTGTCGGCTGATTGCGTTCGGCAAGATAGCGCGCAAATTTCAGCGTTTTGGTATTTGGGATACCGACAAGCACTTTATGAATTTCAGGATCGATTTGTTTTAAGTCGAGCATGACCAAATTGGTATGATCGAGCAAATCATCCAAAATCGAGTCATAGTGCAAAGCATAGCCATTGCTGTCGAGACAGGTATGGATATCGTGTTCCCGACAGGCCGTAAACCAATCGCGTACAAACTCATATTGCAATAACGGCTCGCCGCCGGTTGCCGTTACGCCTCCGCCTGTCGCACGCAGATAATGACGATAGGTCATTATCTGCTTCATCACGGTTGCCACATCCAATTCCTGCGCCTGTTCGGTATGGAGATCCCATGTGTCGCGATTATGGCAATACAGGCAGCGCATTAGGCAACCTTGCAAAAAGAGCACGTAGCGCAAACCCGGACCATCGACAGCACCACAAGATTCAATCGAATGAATAATGCCTTTGCCGTTATAATGACGGTGGCCAAGGTCTTTCAGTTCCGGCTCGGGGGTAATGGCAAAAGTCGTGGACATAGTGTTCGGCTCAAAAATATTTTTGCTTATATGGATTGTACGATAATAAAGGCCGTCTGAACATTTCAGACGGCCTTGGAGCTTTGTTTCAAAACAAACCAAATGCAAATTTAGCTTCCGGTTTGTTTTTCCCCCGAATTACATGGTTTCTGTGAATGTACGGGTAATCACGTCAAGCTGTTGTTCACGGGTCAACGAGTTGAAGCGAACCGCATAACCGGACACACGAATGGTCAACTGCGGATATTTCTCCGGATGGTGCATCGCATCTTCCAAAGTCTCGCGATTCAATACGTTGACGTTCAAGTGTTGACCGCCTTCCAAAATACCGTCTTCATGGTGGAAATAACCGTCCATCAGACCGGCAAGGTTGCGTTCGCGAGAATGCTCATCTTTACCCAACGCGCCTGGAATAATGGAGAAGGTATAGGAAATACCGTCTTTAGCAAACTCAAATGGCAGTTTGGCTACGGAAGTCAATGAAGCGACTGCACCGTTGACGTCACGGCCGTGCATTGGGTTTGCACCCGGACCAAACGGAGCACCTGCACGGCGGCCGTCTGGAGTATTACCGGTTTTCTTACCGTAAACGACGTTGGAAGTAATGGTCAGTACGGACTGAGTCGGAGTAGCGTTGCGGTAAGTTTTGTGGGTTGCCACTTTTTTCATGAAGCGTTCTACCAAGTCGCAGGCGATGTCGTCCACGCGGTCGTCGTTGTTACCGAATTGTGGGTATTCGCCTTCGATTTCGAAGTCAACAGCAATACCGTTTTCATCGCGAATTGGTTTCACTTTGGCGTACTTAATGGCGGACAATGAGTCGGCAGCCACAGACAAACCGGCGATACCGCATGCCATCGTACGTTTCACGTCACGGTCATGCAACGCCATCAACGCGGCTTCGTAGCTGTATTTGTCGTGCATGTAGTGAATAATGTTCAGCGCGGTAACGTATTGGGTTGCCAACCAATCCATGAATTTGTCCATGCGCTCAAAGACAGTGTCATAGTCCAAAACTTCGTCCATAATCGGCTCGGTTTTCGGACCAACTTGCTCTTTAGATTTTTCATCCACGCCGCCGTTGATTGCGTACAGCAGAGTTTTTGCCAAGTTGGCACGTGCGCCGAAGAACTGCATTTGTTTGCCGACCACCATCGGGCTGACGCAGCAGGCAATGGCGTAGTCGTCGCTATTAAAGTCAGGACGCATCAAGTCGTCGTTTTCGTATTGGATAGACGAAGTGTCGATGGATACTTTGGCGCAGTACTCTTTAAATCCTTGCGGCAGTTGTTCAGACCACAATACAGTGATGTTTGGCTCAGGAGATGGACCCATGTTGTACAAGGTGTGCAGCACGCGGAAGTTGGTGCGCGTTACCAAGGTACGGCCATCCAAGCCCATACCGCCGATGGATTCGGTTGCCCAAATCGGGTCGCCGGAGAAGAGTTGGTCGTATTCGGGCGTACGCAGGAAACGGACCATACGCAGTTTCATCACCAAGTGGTCGATAAATTCTTGCGCTTGGGTTTCGGTAATCACACCGTTTTTCAGGTCGCGTTCGATATAAATATCCAAGAACGAAGACACACGGCCGAAGGACATCGCTGCGCCGTTTTGAGATTTAACGGCGGCAAGGTAGGCAAAGTAAGTCCATTGGATGGCTTCTTGTGCATTTTTTGCAGGGCCGGAAATGTCGTAGCCGTAAGAAGCCGCCATTTCTTTCATTTGACCCAAGGCTTTGTATTGTTCGTTGATTTCTTCACGACGGCGGATCACTTCTTCCAAGTCCACACCGTTTTCCAAATCGGCTTGCAGTGAATTGAACTGGTTAAGTTTGTCTTTCATCAAGAAGTCGATACCGTACAATGCAACACGACGGTAGTCACCAATAATACGGCCACGGCCATAAGCATCCGGCAGACCGGTAATCACGCCTGATTTACGGCAACGGCGGATGTCAGGAGTGTAAACGTCAAACACGCCTTGGTTATGGGTTTTGCGGTATTTAGTGAAAATTTCGCTGACTTCAGGGTTCAATTCAACGTTGTACACTTTGCACGCGTCTTGCACCATTTTCAAACCGCCAAACGGCATGATGGAGCGTTTCAAAGGCTCGTCTGTTTGCAGGCCGACGATGGTTTCCAAATCTTTGTTGATATAGCCTGGAGCGTGGCTGGTAATACCGGATATGATTTGCGCGTCGATTTTGTACGGCTCGTGCGTACGGTTTTCTACTTTAATACCTTCTAATACGTCCGCCCACAGTTTGGTTGTGGCTTCGGTTGCTGGTGCCAAGAAAGAAGCATCGCCTTCATAAGGCGTGTAGTTTTTCTGAATAAAATCGCGAACATCTACGTTGGTTTCCCAGTTACCGCCAGTAAAACCTTCCCAAGCGGCAGGACGTTGCTGAACATCATTTGACATATCAAGCTCCTAATTTTATTGGAAATATAGACTGTAAATTTCTGAAAGGATAGCACTAATACCCTTCCATTTACAGGAGTTTTCTTGAAATAAAATTACAGACTAGCCTTTTCTTGACTTACATCAATGAGAATAATTGTTACTTGGCACTACATCTCGGTTTCCAAACACTCGCGTTTAAAAACGGCGTAGAATACGAAATTCAGCCCTGAAGACAGACATCCTTCAGGGCTGAATTTTTATTGCATTTCATATAAAAGGCCGTCTGAAACATTCAGACGGCCTTTTATTCACTTAATCAATTAAGCAAACGGGTGGTGCAAAACGATGGTTTCTTCACGGTCAGGACCAGTTGAAACAATGGCTACAGGTGCACCGCACACTTCTTCAATACGTTTCAGATAAGCTTTAGCGTTTTCAGGCAGCTTGTCATATTCTTTCACACCGAAAGTCGACTCGCTCCAACCCTGCATGGTTTCGTAAATCGGTTTGCAGGTTTCTACCGCATCGGAGCCGCAAGGCAGAATGTCGGTTTTGCTGCCATCAGGCAATTCATAACCTACACAGATATTGATGTTCTCAATACCGTCCATCACGTCCAGCTTGGTAATGCACATGCCGGAAATGCCGTTAACTTGAATAGAGCGTTTCAGAGCAGCCGCGTCAAACCAGCCACAACGACGCGCACGACCGGTTACAGAGCCGAATTCATGGCCGCGTTCAGCCAAGCCTGCGCCCACTTCGTCAAACAATTCAGTCGGGAATGGACCGGAACCCACGCGGGTAGTATAGGCTTTAACGATACCCAAAACGTAATCCAGCATTTGCGGACCTACACCTGCACCGGCAGAAGCGGCACCAGCCAAGCAGTTGGAGGAAGTCACAAACGGATAAGTACCGTAGTCGATGTCCAGCAACGTACCTTGTGCACCTTCAAACAACAGGCTTTCGCCTTTTCGGTTTTTCTCGTTCAAAACACGGGAAACATCGGTAATCATCGGCGTAATGCGCGGTGCAACTTTTTCAATGACCGCCATCACATCTTCAACTTTTACCGGCTCGGCATTGTGCAGGTGTTGCAACTGAACATTGTAATAAGCCAAAACAGCTTCCAGTTTCTCAACCAGTTTTTCAGGGTGCAACAAGTCCACCACGCGAATCGCGCGGCGGGCAACTTTATCTTCATAAGCGGGGCCGATGCCGCGACCGGTTGTACCAATTTTGCCTTTACCCCGGGAAGCTTCGCGAGCTTGATCAAGCGCGATGTGGTAAGGCAGAATCAATGGGCAGGTTGGCGCAATTTTCAGACGGCCTTCGACGTTTTTCACACCGGCAGCGTTCAATTCGTCGATTTCACCCAACAATGCTTCAGGAGAAACGACAACACCTGAGCCGATGAAGCAATCCAAAGTCTCATGCAAAATACCGCTTGGAATCAGGCGCAAAATGGTTTTTTTGCCACCGACGACCAAAGTATGGCCGGCATTGTGGCCGCCTTGGAAACGTACAACACCGCTGGTTTCTTCCGCCAGCCAGTCAACAATCTTACCTTTGCCTTCATCACCCCATTGGGCACCGATTACGACAACATTTTTAGCCATAGCCATCTAACCTTATTTCAGATACAAAATTTCAAAATAAAACTCAATCGTTCAAAGCGATTACTTTCCAAACGCCGTCTACCTGTTTCAGACGGCCTGTAACCTCTTCCGAACCGTTATAGCCGATACCGTAATCGATAACGACACATTGTCCTTGTTCGCGCAAAGCATCTACCGCTTCTTGAGCCGCAGGCATGTCTTTTACATCGACAGCCACCACGGATTCCCGTCCGATAGCAGGAAGGCGGCCGATAAAGCTGCGCAAATCAAAACTGAATCCGGCCGCAGGACGCGCACGTCCGAAGTATCCGCCCAATCCATCATAACGGCCGCCGCGTGCCACGGCATCATGACGGTTTGAACCATAAGCCGCGTAAAGCAAACCGGTATGGTAATTATCAACGCGCAGTTCCGACAAATCGATATGCACTTTTTGATTTGGGAACGCATCGCATACTGCCTGCAATTCATCCAAAGCCGCACTGACTGCGGACAATTCCGGTAATTTCTCTCTAGCCAAAGTCAGCACTTCACGACCGCCGTACAGTCGGGGCAACAGTGAAAACGCTTTTGCCCACATGCCATCTAGTTTCCACTCTTTGACCAACTGGCTGACGGCCTCGGCATCTTTGTCCTGCATTGATGACAGCAGAATTGCCGATTGCTGCACATCCAAATGCGCGGCATTTGCCAAAGCACGGAATACGCCGATATGGCCCAATGAAAGCAAAACTTCGCCCATATCGGCGATTTTCATGCTTTTCAGCATCAAATCAATCAATTCAATATCCGCTTCAATGCCTTCCAAGCCGTACATTTCCGCACCGGCCTGTAAAGGCTCGCGCATATTGAGCAATCCGTCAGGCCGCGCATGAAGCACTGAACCTGCATAGCATAAGCGGTTAATGCCTTGATTGGCGGAAAGCAAGTGGGCATCAATACGCGCCACCTGCGGTGTAATATCCGCGCGGATACCGAGTTGACGGCCACTGAGCTGATCAACGACCAAAATGGTTTTCAAAGACAAACCGGCATCGATATGCGTCAATAAGGAATGGCTGTATTCCATCAATGGCGGTTGCACCAATTCATAACCATGCACGCGGAACAAAGCCAATAGCCGCTCACGGGCGCTTTCCAGTTGTCGGGCATTGGTCGGTAACACGTCGGCAACGTGTTCAGGAAGCTGCCAAGACTTCATGAGAATCTACCTCTGTTTTTTTTGTAAACATAAAGGGCTGCTTAAATTTAAAACCAAATCAGCCTGACAACTGAAATTTTCCTGAATGCATCAACGATAAATCCGATGCGGCTTCAACAAAACTGATTTTAAATTTAAACAGCCCCTGAGTAACGGCTTCAAACCGTCGAGTTATTAAAATCAGACTTTACCATATTAAAACGAATTTTGCACCCTGTTTACAGAGAACGTAAAAAAACATTAAAAACAAGGCCGTCTGAAAACCAAATGCATAGCTGCATCATTTTCAGACGGCCTTATTCATGCCTGAACAACCCGACGCTTAACGCCAGTAACGCCACCAAGGCATATCGTCAGATCGCCATTCGTGTTGCAAGAACGGGCTTTGCGGGAAGTTGGTTTCCAAAACACGGCGTGTATCGGCAGCCAGTTGCGGCTTGTCCAGTTTTTTGTACGCCAGTTCCATCATCGCCAAAGCTTCTTCAACGTAACGGGTATTTTGGTAACGGCTGACGATTTTTTGCGCACGGTTGACCGCTGCGACATAAGCACCGCGTTTCATGTAATAACGCGCCACAGACATCTCGTTACCGCCCAAAGCGTCCACCAACTTAGCCATACGCTCGGTTGCATCGGCAGCGTATTTGCTGTTTGGATAACGTTGAACCAACTCTGCAAACGCCTGATAAGCATCGCGGTTGGCTTTCGGATCGCGGTCGGACCAGTCTTGGGAAGCCAGCTTGTTCAAGAAAGACTGGTCTTCGTTAAACAGGACCAAACCTTTCAAGTACAGCGCGTAGTCCATATTCGGATGTTGCGGATGATGGCGTTGGAAGCGCGCAATGGCAGCCAAGGCTTTTTCCGGCTCATCGTCTTTATAATAGGCATACGCCGTATCCAACTGGGACTGCTGTGCATAGCGGCCGTTTGGAAAACGGGACTCTAGAATTTCGTATAACTTGACAGCTCGCGTATAATTGTTGCTGTTCAATTCGTCTTGCGCTTCGGCATAAAGCTTTTCCACACTCCAATCTTGAGTAATTTGGGCGTCTTTATCGATTGTGCCTTTATTTGCGCAGGCACTCAGTGCCAAACCTAAAGAAACTACTAAAAGAATTTTTTTCATGCAGAATACTTCCTTTGATAACGAAGCCGATTATAGCGATGATTTAGACTTTCCGTCATCCCCTGAAACAGAAAGTTGTGTTAATTTGACCGTTCCACTCGAAATGGCGGGCGGAAGGCTGGATGCCGTATTGGCCAAACTCATGCCCGACTACTCGCGCAGCCGCCTGAGTTCGTGGATTAAAGAGGGTGCAGTCATTGTAAACGATAAGCCCGCGCAACCCAAAGACAAAATGATAGGCGGTGAATTGATTGCCGTTACGGTACGTCCGAGCGAAGAAAACCTCGCATTCACGCCAGAACCGATGGATTTGGACATCATTTATGAAGACGATACCGTCATCGTCATCAACAAACCGGCCGGATTGGTCGTCCATCCTGCCGCAGGCAACTGGAGCGGCACCCTGCTCAACGGCCTGTTGGCGCACTGTCCTGAATTAAGCCAAGTGCCGCGTGCGGGCATCGTACACCGTTTGGACAAAGAAACCAGCGGTCTGATGGTGGTCGCCAAAACCTTGCCGGCGCAAAACTCACTGGTTCAACAGCTTCAAGAGCGCACAGTCAAACGCATTTACCGTGCAGTCGCCAACGGCATTGTTCCTTTCGACGGCAAAATCGAAACCCAAATCGGCCGCGATCCGCACAACCGCCTGAAAATGGCAGTCGTCAAATTCGGCGGCAAACCTGCCATTACCCACGTCAAAGTGTTGGAACGCTATCTTTCCCACAGCTACATCGAATGCTCGCTCGAAACCGGCCGCACACACCAAATCCGCGTTCATATGCGCGAAGCCAACCATCCGCTGGCCGCCGACCCTGTTTACGGCAACCTGCGCCATCCATGCAGCGACGCGGTTAAAGAAGCCATCAAAGCCCTCGGCGCACGCCAAGCCCTGCATGCCTACCGTTTGAGCTTTGTGCACCCGAAAACCGGCGAAACCGTTTCCTTTGAAGCGCCTATGCCTGACGATATGTACCACCTGCTTTCCGTCCTGCGTCTGGAAGCCGGTTTGGATTCGTCCCTAAGCAACGAGGAAGAATGGCAAGAGAAATTCGGCATGGACGATGACGACGATTGGAATGAAGACGACTACGATGTCGAAGTGGTTTATGTAAGGGATTAAACCCATACTTTCAGACGGCCTCAAATAATATTTTAGGCCGTCTGAAATCAATCCGTTCCAATATTTCAGCGATTCTAAAATTATGAAAACCATCACAGATACCCTAAACCTCGCCCCGCAAGGCAAGAACTTTTTGACTGCCGACTGGCCAGCCCCTGCCAATGTCAAAACGCTTATTACCACGCGCAACGGCGGTGTCAGCGAAGGCGTGTACCGCAGCCTGAATGTCGGCTCACACGTCGGCGACAATCTGGAAGCCGTACTCCGCAACCGTGAAATCGTGCAGGAACAAGTCGGCCTGCCCGTTGCCTACCTTAATCAAATCCACAGCAGCATTGTTGTGAATGCCGCAGAAGCATTAGGTAATACGCCTGATGCCGATGCTTCGGTTGATACGACGGGTACGGTTGCCTGCGCCTCAATGACTGCCGATTGCCTGCCTGTCTTATTTTGCGACAAAGCAGGGACCGTTGTTGCGGCGGCTCATGCAGGTTGGCGCGGTTTGGCCTGTGGCGTTTTGCAAAATACCATTGCGGCAATGAATGTCGAGCCGCTGGAAATCATGGCCTATCTCGCCCCTGCCATCGGCCCTGATGCGTTTGAGGTAGGGCAAGATGTATTTGATGCGTTTTGCACCCCCATGCCGGAAGCTGTCGATGCGTTTGAAGACATCGGCGGCGGCAAATACCTTGCCGACATTTACGCTTTGGCGCGCATGATTCTGCATCGCGAAGGCGTGAACATGATTTATGGCGGCACCCATTGCACTGTTTTGGAACGCGATACTTTCTTCTCCTACCGCCGCGACGGACAAACCGGCCGCATGGTCAGCCTGATTTGGTTGGAAAAATAAGATTTGCGCCATCAAAGACAAGGCCGTCTGAAAGACTTTCCGTTTACGGTTTCAGACGGCCTAAACATTATTCGTTATAATCCGACGATACCGTAACCGGTTTCAACGAAGGAATATCCAATGAAAAAAATCCTATTGCCTGCACTCGCCCTATTGCTTGCCTCTTGCGGTTTCCACCTAAAAGGCACAGGCGTGACTTCGCAGCCGCTGCCTTATCAAAACTGGCATGTAGAAGGCGGAGCCGTCATGCAAAAAGCGCTGGAAAATGCCTTACGCCGTGCCGACGGTCATCCGGTTAGCGAAGCCGAATCACAAATCACCCTGCGCGTTGTCGACTTTCAAAAACGCCGCGATATCTACACCATCACCCGCGCCGCTGCAATCAACGAATACCTGCTGGCCATGACCGTCAAAGCCCAAGCCTTCCGCAACGGCGAGCCGGTTGGAGAACCGATGGAAGTTAAGGTTCACCGCACCATGGACTACGCCGATAGCGAAGTTTTGGGCAAACAGGAAGAGGAAGAAACCATTTGGTCTGAAATGCGCATCGACGCCGCAGATCAAATCGTCCGCCGCCTGACTTTCCTGAAGGCGCAATAATGGCTGCCGCGCCCATTGAGAGCCTGCGCCCCGATACGCCGCTCCAACCGTTGTACATTATTCACGGTGAAGAGGATTTGTTGCGCATCGAGGCTTTGGATACGCTGCGCGCAGCCGCAAAAAAACAAGGTTATCTCAACCGCGAAGTCTATACCGCCGAAAACAATTTTGACTGGAACGAGCTGTTGCAAAGTGCGGGCAGCGCAGGTTTATTTGCCGATTTAAAACTGCTGGAAATCCACATCCCCAACGGCAAGCCCGGCAAAAACGGAGGCGATGCCCTGCAAACCTTCGCCGAACGCCTGCCCGAAGATACGGTTACTCTCATCCTCCTGCCTAAGCTTGAAAAAGCGCAAATCCAGTCCAAATGGTTTTCCGCATTGGCAGGCAAAGGCATCGTCTTAGAAGCCAAAGCCGTTGCGCCACATGCTTTGCCGCAATGGATACAGGGCCGCCTGAAACAGCAGGGTTTGGATATCGAACCTGAAGCACTCGCCCTTTTTGCCGAGCGCGTCGAAGGCAATCTTTTGGCCGCCCGTCAGGAAATCGAAAAACTCGCCCTGCTCCATCCCCAAGGCCATTTAATCAATATTGCCGACGCAGAAGCCGCAGTTGCCACTGTCGCCCGCTTCGACGTATTCCAACTGGCAGGCGCATGGATGAAAGGCGATGCCCTGCGCGTTTCCCGTTTGCTGGACGGTTTGGAAGAAGAAGGCGAAGAGCCGGTTTTGCTGTTGTGGGCGGTTGCCGAAGACATCCGCACCCTAATCCGCCTCACTGCCGCACTCAAGCAAGGCCAAAACATCCAAAGCCTGCGCAACAGCCTGCGCTTATGGGGTGACAAGCAGACCCTTGCACCGATGGCTGCCAAACGCATTTCCATCAACCGCCTGCTCGACGCGCTCAAAACCTGCGCCAAAATCGACCGTATCATCAAAGGCGCGGAAGAAGGCGATGCATGGACCGAGTTCAAACAGCTCGTTATCTCGCTGGCCGCCTGAAACCGTTGCCACGCGTCAAGAAACTTGCACGCAATACGCCCCAAAAACAGAAAATACTGTAAAATAGCGTAAACTTAAATTCAGGCCGTCTGAACCTCGCATTTCAGACGGCCTCTTCCAGCAAAAAACAAGGAAACACCAACCATATGGATAATAAAACCAAACTTCGCATCGGCGGTCTGGCCCTGCTGACCACTGCCGTATTAAGCCTCATCATCGTTCTGATCGTCGATTCATGGCCGCTGGCTATTCTGTTGGCCGTCATCATTGTGGCCGCTGCCGCAGGCGGTTTCGTTTGGACTTCACGCCGTCAGCAACGCCAATTCCTCGAGCGCCTGAAAAAATTCGACATCGATCCGGAAAAAGGCCGTATCAACGAAGCCAACCTGCGCCGTATGTACCACAGCGGCGGTCAACATCAAAAAGACGCGATTACCTTGGTTTGCCTGTCACAAAAATGTTCCGTTGACGAAGCGCACGCCATCTTCAAAAAGCGTCCGACCCGTCAGGAAATGAACCAAATGGCTGCCCAACAGGCACGCGGTCAAAAACGTCCACACCGCTAATCCCGACAGTAACAGGCCGTCTGAACATCCTATCCCGTTTCAGACGCAACAAAGCCGCTTTCGGCGGCCAAGACGAACGGTAACAGGCCGTCTGAACATCCTATCCCGTTTCAGACGGCCTGTTTTTATTTCCATCAAACCCATTTCCGTTTCCATCGCATTATGACCCGTCTTCCTACCGCCCCACTCAAACGCCGCCTCGCCGCACTGGTTTACGAACTTCTGCTGACCGGCGCCGTTACCAGCATTGCCGCCCTTGCAGCCGGTATTGTCGCCATCTTTCTCAATCCCGTTTCCACGCGCCTGTCCATGCTGACAACCTGTCTGATTCTATTCTACGCATGGTGGCTCTACTTCCGCGCCAACTGGTATAAAAAAGGCCAAACCCTCGCCATGCAGACATGGAAAATCGGTTTAGCCGATAAAAACGATACCCAGCCGCCCCTGCCGCAGCTGCGCCTGCGCTTTATTTGGGCAAGCATTTTTATTGTCTTTATTCCCCTGTTTGCCTACGCCGGATTGCGCCATCTGCTCAATATCCCTCCTAAAGGCGCATTCGGCGCCGCGCTCATTTGGCTCATCCTGCCATGGGGCTTCGCCCTGTTCCATCCCGACCGCCAGTTCCTCTACGACTCCTTGGCCGGAACAAGGCTGGTGGATTTGAATCAGAAGAAAACAAACGAATAAAATCCAAAAGCGACTCAATCCGTAAATAAAATAAAGGCCGTCTGAAACTCAAGATAAGTTTCAGACGGCCTTTAATCATAACATCAAGCAATGATTATTCTTGCCAACGTTTGAACACCAGCGAAGTATTGACGCCGCCAAAAGCAAAGTTATTGCTGACCACATAATCGGTTTGAATCTCACGTCCGCCTGTTTGGATGTAATCCACCTTGCCGCAACGCGGATCGATGTTTTCCAAATTGACGGTCGGCGCAAACCAACCATTATTCATCATTTCGATGGTAAACCATGCTTCCAGCGCACCGCACGCGCCGAGCGTATGGCCGAGATAGCTTTTTTGCGAACTCATGGGAACGAATCCGAACACGGCTTCGGTCGCCAACGTTTCGGCGATGTCGCCTTTTTCGGTCGCCGTACCGTGGCCGCTGACATAGCCGACTTTATCAGGCGTAATACCTGCATCTTTCAGCGCAAGCTCCATACATTTTTGCATGGTCTCTTTTTGCGGTTGGGTAACGTGGCTGCCGTCGCTGTTGGCACCATAGCCGACAAGTTCGGCATAGATTTTCGCACCGCGCGCACGAGCGTGTTCCAATTCTTCCAATACGAATATGCCTGCGCCTTCGCCGATGACCAAGCCGTCGCGGCCGTTGTCGTAAGGACGCGGGGTCAGTTCGGGTTCGCCGTTGCGGCGGCTGGCGGCATAGAGTGAATCGAAAACATACACTTCGGACGGACAAAATTCTTCGCCGCCGCCCGCCAGCATCATGTCTATCATGCCGTATTTGATGGCTTCGTAGGCATAGCCTATGCCTTGGCTGCCGGACGAACACGCGCTCGATGTCGGGATGATGCGCCCTTTCAATCCGAAAAAGATGCCGATATTGGCGGCAGTCGTATGCGGCATCATGCGCACATAAGTATTGGCGTTAAAATTGCGCGATGTGCCTGTCAGCAAAAGTTCACCCATATCGCCAATGTCTTTAGTACTGCCGACAGACGAACCGCACGCCACGCCCATACGGCCGTCGGTAATGCTTTCATCACCCAGCAAGCCCGCATCCGTCAAAGCTTGTTCCGCCGCATCGACACACAAATGCGACACGCGCCCCATGCTTCTGAGCTGCTTGCGCGTCCAATGTTCGGGAGGAGAATAGCCTTCGATCGGCGCACCCAGCTGCGCTTCCAATTCAGGAAAGCGTTCGCTCCAGTCCATGTATTTGACGGCATTTTTTTCGGCTTTAAAGGCCGTCTGAATACTTTGCCAATCACGGCCGAAGGCGGTAATACCGCCGATACCTGTTACTACGACTCTTCTGGTATTCAACACAAACCTCCGTTCACAGCAATCACTTGGCGCGTAATATACGCCGCTTTTTCATCCATCAAAAAGCGCACCGCATGCGCCACTTCCTCAGGCAATCCCATACGCGCGGCAGGGACGGCCTTTAAGATTTCTTCAACAGGTACGTTCTCATCGATAATATCAGTATCGATAAGGCCCGGCGCCACGCAGTTGACGGTAATTTTGCGTTTTGCCAACTCAACCGCCAAGGCTTTTGCCGCGCCGATCAGGCCCGCTTTGGACGCGCTGTAATTGACCTGACCGCGGTTGCCCGTCAAACCGGACACCGACGCCATGCACACAATCCGTCCGGCTTTGCGGCGGCGGATCATCGGCATGGTCAAAGGGTGCAACACATTATAAAAACCATCCAAATTGGTACGCAGCACCAAGTCCCAATCGTCATCTGTAAAAGCAGGAAACGCATTGTCGCGCGTCAGGCCGGCGTTCAACACCACGCCGTAATATGTGCCGTTTGCCTCAATGTCGGCAGTCAAAATTTCTCGGCAGGCTTCGCGGTCGGACACGTCAAACTGCAACACGCGCGCATTTCTACCCAATGTACGGATTTCTTCCGCGACGGCTTCCGCTTCATCACGGCGGCTGCGGCAGTGGACGACAATATCAAAACCGTCCTGCGCCAAACCAAGCGCGACGGCTTTGCCGATACCGCGATTAGACCCTGTAATTAAAATAGTTTCACTCATACGTTTTCTCACTATATCGACAGGCCGTCTGAATCTTTGTCTTTTCAGACGGCCTTGTAAACGGTTTAAATGATTTGACCGTCTTTCGGACTGTACACATTTAAAGAAGCTTTTGCCAGCAAACCGTCCGGCGGCAACAGATGCTTCACATCTTCCGGTGCATCCGTCCAACGCAACTCGCAATCAAATACGCCCATGCCGCCCAAATCCTGAATGGACACATACGCCCTGACTTCCAGCTCAGTACCGACAGGCACGGAATCGGCAAACAAATCCAGCTTGCGCGTTCCCAATAAAAAACCCAAGCGTACAGGCTCTCCGGCCTTTAAAGACTCAATGCCTGCAAACGCGCCTATGCCCTGCGCCATCAATTCCATATAAGCCATAGACGGCAACACACCATCCTGCAGCAAAATATGCTTGTCGCCAACCGGCGCACGGCAAACCGTGTAGTCATCGCCAAATTCTTTCACACAATCGATTAGCACCATATGTCCGCTGTGCGGAAGCAGCGAAGCTACATCATAAATCGGGGCACTCGGTATTGAAGGCATAAAATGTCATCCGGGAATAAATTACGTTACAATATGCATTATAACAGAGCCTAGCTTTTACTAACCCATTTCATTACAATGTATGAAAATGTAAAACATTGAAAGACATCATGCCTCAAAACGTTTGCCGTTTCAGCTTCAATATCGCCGCATGGCAGGCCTCCTCCAGCAAAATCAGTACGCCGGAGCAATGGCAGGACTGGGCGCAGGGAAAACTCGATACCGCCTCCCTGCCGGAGTACAAACCTGCGCTCTCCTTTTTGCCGCCTATGCAACGCCGCCGCTTGGGGAAAGCGGCGCGCTTGGTTTGTGATGCAGCATGGAATCTGGCCGACCAATATCCTGAAAGCGTACCGGTGTACGTTTCGCACGACGGCGAAAGCAACCGCAGCTTTGAATTGTGGCAAGAGCTTTTGAACACGCATACCGTGTCGCCGACCTCATTCGGCCTATCCGTTCACAACGCGACGATTGGGCAATGGTCGATGTTGCGCAAAGACATGAGCGAGCATACCGCATTGGCCGTTGCCGCCGATTCCTTTGAAACCGCGCTGACCGAGGCATTTGCGCTTTTGCAAGACGGCGCGCCATCCGTTTTAATAATTGTCGCCGATGATCCTTTGTCTGAAGACTATCCCGTCTTGGCTACACGTGCGCCGTTTGCCTATGCATTGACACTGGTCATCACCAAAGGCGAAGACTATACCTTAAGCTTGGAAACCACATCCGAGAGACCGTCTGAAAACCCTAACGATACAACAGTCGAGCCCTATTGGAGCAGCTTGGAGTGGGTACGCTTCCTGCTTTCAGACGGCCGACAACACACGCAACACTATGCCGGTAGAAACTGGCACTGGCAGAAAAACGCATGAAGACTTTAGACTATTTCCGTCGCTTTTTTGCCACACTCTTCGGCTTCATCCTCTTCGGCGTTGCGGGCGTATTGTTCAAAATCGCACTTTTGCCCTACACACTTAAATCCACCAAAGGCGACATCCCGCGCCAGCTTGCCGCCCGCCGCATGATAGGCCGCGTGTGGCGGTTTTTCGTCGGCTATCTGCAATGGTCGGGCGTATTGAGCGTCCGTTTCAACGGCTTGGAAAAACTCGGCCGGCCGGGGCAGCTCGTCCTCGCCAACCATCCCTCGTTGCTGGATGTCGTCTTGATGGTCAGCCACTTCCCCGACCCGAACGTACTGGTCAAAAAAGACTTGTTGAACAACCCCAGCATGAAAAGCCAGATTATCGCTTCCGGCTACATCCCCAACGACGAAAGCATGGAAATGTTGGAAGAAATCGACGCCGTGTTCAAAAGCGGGCAAAGTATGCTGATTTTCCCCGAAGGCACGCGCACAGGCTGGGACGGACAGGTTAAAATGCACCGTGGCGCGGTATCGCTCGGTTTGCGCAGCGCATCGGTCATCACCCCCGTGTGCATCAAGATGACGCCGCCTAATTTTAAAAAGGGACAACCGTGGTACAAAATCCCACCGCAAAAAATTCATTATGAAATTACCGTCGGCGACGACATCCTGCCGGAAGAATGGCTGGCAGAAAAACCCCTGCCCATCGCCGCAAGGCGTTTAAACGAATACCTGCAAGACTATTTTACAAGGAAAACCACATGAGCAATTTAGAAAACCAAATCAAACAATTAATCATCGACAGCTTAGGTCTGGAAGACATTACCGTTGCCGACATCGGCAGCGAAGATCCGCTTTTCGGCGACGACGGCCTGGGTCTGGATTCGGTTGATGCATTGGAACTTGGTTTGGCCGTACAAAAAACCTTCGGCTTCCAGCTCGACGGTGAAAACGACAACCTGCGCGAAAACTTCGCCAACGTCAAAACACTGGCCGAGTTCGTCAAGAGCCGCCAAGCATAAGGGAGAGAGAAGATGACCGAACAAGAAGTACGCACCCTGCTGACCGACGCACTGGTTAACCTGTTTGAAATCGAACCGGAACGCATCAAACCCGAAACCAACCTCTACGAAGATTTGGAAATCGACAGCATCGACGCCATCGACCTTATCGACCACATCAAACGCGAAACCGGCCGCAAACTGCAAGCCGAAGACTTCCGCAATGTGCGTACCGTAGAAGACGTGGTTCAAGCGGTTTTGAAAGTACAACAAGATTCCTGATTTTGCTTTGAATCAGCATATTTTCAGACGGCCTTGTCAATCCGCAAGGCCGTCTGAAAATCAATCGCAACCATGAAAATACTAGGAAAACTCCTACTGACCCTTGCCAGCCTCGCGTATCCGCTCCTATGGTATTACGGCAGGGAAAACGGCGCATTTTTCTGGCTTGCTGCGGCCATGTGTGTGTTATGGCTGATACGCGCCGCCATGCCGCAAACCACAGCCCAACGCATTACGGCGATTATCCTTGCCGCTTTTTTTGCGGCGGTACTGATTTTCAGACGGCCTGACTCGATGTATTGGTATCCCGTCGCCGTCAACGCGCTGATGCTTGCCGTTTTCGGTGGCAGCCTGTTTGCCAAACAAACCGTTATCGAACGCCTTGCCCGACTGCAACACCCCGACCTGCCGCCCGAAGGCGTGCGCCACACCCGGCGCATTACGCAAATCTGGTGCGCGTTCTTTATCTTAAACGGCGCAACCGCCGCCATTTTGGCAGGCTTGCAATATTACGATTGGTGGGCGGCTTATACAGGCATCGTGTCGTATGTGTTAATGGGAATCTTATTTGCCGGAGAGTGGGTGTATCGGAAATTGGTTTTGAAGGTTTAAGATCGTCTGAAAAATCTTGTCGCGCTACCATCCATGATTTTAATATTTCAAGTAGTGCATTACATAAAAAATTTTAATTTCAAAGGATTATTCGAAAATGAGCACTCCCGCAAATATTACTTTATTCAATTATCAGGTTCTTATTGGAAAGAGGAATTTATCTAAATCACTTTTAGAACCTATGATTGAAAAAGGGTTTCAAAGAAGTCCTTCTGAAACTGAAATGCAAAAAATATCGGCAACTATAGATAAAGAGAATGGCCGTTTTATCCGACTTGTATTTAGCACAGGAAGCGTATATCCGCTACCTCCTAATGTAATTAGTATAGAAAATGGAAAAACAACTAAAAATCGTCGGAAGAAAACAGAAATTGAACCTAAATTCTCCTATGGAATTATGGATACAAAAACAGGGGAAGTCTGGCTTCAATACAATAAAAATAGTATTTTTAGAGAGGCGTTAAATTATTTTCATCCAAATGAACATATAGAAATAAAACAAATACTAGATGAAGAACAATTTCAAAAATCCATAAATGAAATAAAAGAAATTAAATTAACTATATTGCCCAATACGCTTTCTTGCTCTAACTCATTGACCGAACATCTCCAAGAAGATATTTATCAATATGGGGCATCTAGTGCTGAATTCACAATGAAATACAAAGAAAAACTTACAATAGAAAAAGTCAAAAACGTAGTAAAGAATTTCATCACAAACAAACTTGAGTTTAAAAAATTAGTTATTGCCGGTAAAAATACTGATAATTTAGAGATGGTTTTTAATACCAATATAGTATCTAGCAAAATTGGAGTAACCTGCTCCACTGATGAGAATGGACTACCAAGAGAAGATGAGCTTTTTAAACAAGCCATTTTAAAAATATTGGAAATCTCACCATGATTAAAAATATTATAAAATGTACAATATATCTTTTCTTTACCTTCCTTTTTTATCTTGTTATTAGCAAATATAACTTAGGGTTTTCAGGCAAAATTTCTGATTTACTATCCTTTCTTTCTATTGCAATAGGTTTTTGCATTACTTCATTATCATTAATAGCAACAACAAAGTTTTCCCAAGCGTTATATAATATACAGAGTAGAAACAGAAACGATAAAACATTATTACATGAACTAATACAGATATTTCAAACAGCAAATTATTATTTTCTAATATTGATATGCTTAATAATTTGCTATCTTTTTATAGAAAATATTTTTGAAGGCAACTTAATATATATCAAACATAATATATCATGGCAGATAGAAACTAAAAATATTTTCCAATCTTGTATTACTTCACTTATTTTTATTAGCTTATATAAATTCTATAAGCTTATTCAAATCCTCGGACAATATGTAATACAAGCCGCTAAAGAACAGTAACAAGCTATCGAATCAGAATTATGCACCTAACCCGAATCCTATCCCCCAACCTACCCCAACACGACCTTATCGCCACCCATCCGAATTGGACGCGTGCTGATTTCAACCGTGCGGTTTTCCATCTGTCAGGCCGTCTGAAACAGGCAGGCGTGCAAACGGCCGCGTTGTGGTTTGACGATGCCGCGCTGTTTGCCTGTGCCGTGTTGGCAGTGTGGCATTCGGGCGGAAAGGTTTTATTGTTGCCCAATTTGGCGCAAGACAATTTGGAATGGGGAAAAACGGCAGAAGCGTTTTTAACGGATTCAACAGATAAAAAGCTGTCTTCAGACGGCCTGAACATCTGGCACTTGCCTGATGTATTGACTAAAACAGAATCGGAAGCGCTGCACACCTATCCTGAAAACCATCTGATTCCCGACGATGCTGAAGCATGGCTAAAAACATCAGGTTCCAGCGGCGAAGCGCAGATTATTGTGAAAACCGCCGCGCAAATGCAGGCAGAAGCCCTGACTTTGGCAAATACGCTGCCATTTGGGCAACACGGTGAAACCGTGGTCGGCAGCGTCATTCCGCAGCATCTTTACGGCTTCACATTCCGCTTTGCACTCGCGCTGACAATGGGTTGGACTATGGAGCGACAGCAGGCGGTTTATCCGGAAAACCTGCTTTCCAGCACGGCCGCACATGATAAAGTGGTTTGGATTGCCAGCCCGGCCGTACTCAACCGCTTGGGCGAAAACCGCAACTGGCAAAGTATCGGCCATAAAATTGCAGGCATTGTCTCGGCCGGCGGCGCATTGCCCGCAGCCACGGCGGATTTGCTGCAACAGGCTGCCGTCCGCCCGTTTGAAGTTTATGGCAGTACCGAAACCGGCGTGATTGCCTCACGTTGCGAACGCCAAGAATGGCAGCCTTTCGAAGGCGTGGAAATCGGGCAAAACGAAGAAGGCGCACTTTGGGCTTCTTCGCCTTGGTCGCCCGAACGCCGTCAAACAGCCGATTTGATCGAGCCGCAAGATGACGGTTTTCTGTTACTCGGTCGGCAAGACCGCATTATTAAATTTGAGGACAAACGCGTGTCGCTGACCCAAATCGAACACGAACTTTTACAACATCCTTGGATTGCCGACGCCCACTGCGGCCGTCATCCGCAACATCAACGCATTGCCATATGGGCGGCATTGAACGCAGACGGTATCGCCGCCTTACGCGAGAAAGGCCGCGCTGCGGTTGCCGATACGCTCAAACGCCACCTGGCCGCCACGCAGGACACCATCGCCCTGCCGCGCTACTGGCGTTTTACCGACAGCCTGCCGCGCAATGCCCAAGCCAAAATCGCTGCGGCGGATTTTCAGACGGCCTTTACCGTTGCCCAAACTTCGCCCGTTTGGTCGAAAACATCATCTGACGATGAAACCAATACCGAAACCTTCATCGGCCGCGTACCTTTGGATTTGGTTTATTTCGGCGGCCATTTTGCCACCTTCCCGCTGGTTCCCGGCGTGGTCGAGCTGCAATGGGTGCGCAACCTGATCGCGCCCCAGTCATGGGGCAAACAGCGCGTTATCCGCATCGAAAATCTAAAATATCAGCAGTTTATCCGTCCTCATGATGAAGTGTCGGTAGAGCTGAAATACGATGAAGGCAAAAACAAACTGAGCTTTAAAATCAACAACGGAGAGCATCCGTGTGCATCAGGACGGATTGTGTTTGAGGCCGTCTGAATATACCTATTAACTTTTTAGTGGAAAACCAACAATATGCAACTCTTCCCCGCCCTAGAACAACGCTACTCCCACGAACACCAGTCCGCAGGCGAGGCTCAACGTCTGGCTCAAGAAATCGCTTTTGCACCGATTGTGTTCCAAGTTTCCCGCCTGATGGTGAAATTTGGCATTCTGGACCTGCTGAACGACCATCCAGACGGCCTCACTCAAGCCGAAATCGCTGAAAAAACGAAAATCAGCAACTACGCGGCACAAGTCCTGCTGGAAGCTTCACTTTCTATCGGCACTGTCTTAACTCGCGACAACCGCTATTTCATCAGCAAGGCCGGTTGGTTTGTCCTCAAAGACAAAATGGCTCGCGTCAACATGGATTTCACGCAGGAAATCTGCTACCTAGGCATGTTTGATTTGGAAAAAACCCTGCAAACCGGCAAGCCCGAAGGCCTGAAAGTATTCGGCGACTGGCCGACCATTTACGAAGGCTTGTCTTCATTGCCAAGCATCGCGCAGGAAAAATGGTTTGCATTCGACCATTATTATTCCGACAATTCCTTCGCCGAAGCACTGAATACCGTGTTCGCCAAACCGGTTAAAAAACTGCTCGATGTCGGCGGCAATACCGGCCGCTGGGCGGAGCAATGCGTCAACCACAATGCCGAAGTCGAAGTAACCATCATGGATCTGCCGCAACAAATTGGCCTAATGCGCGAAGCGACCAAAGGCAAAAACGGTGCGGACCGTATCCACGCCCATCCGGCCAACCTGCTTGATCCTGAAATTCCGTTCCCGACCGGTTTTGACGTGATTTGGATGAGCCAATTCCTAGACTGTTTCACCGAAGAACAAGCCACCAGCATTCTTCAACGCGCCGCTGCGTCCATGAGCGAAAACACCAGCCTCTACATCATGGAGCCTTTCTGGGACAGACAACGCTACGAAACCGCCGCCTACTGCCTGACCATGACCAGTCTGTATTTCACTGCCATGGCCAACGGCAACAGCAAAATCTTCCACTCTGAAGACCTGATCCGTTGCGTTGAAAAAGCCGGATTGAAAGTAGCGGAAATTTCAGACGGCATCGGTCGTGGCCACAGCATCTTGCGCTGCGTTAAGGCCGTCTGAACATCATCTTTTAAACCCTAAAAAGAAACCGACCCCAACAGCCATTTCGGCTATCGGGGTCGGTTTGTTTTTAGGTATCAGCCTTAATGCATCAGCCGCGCAACATCCATACTGCGCACACTAAAGCAATCGCTACCAACAAAGCGGCAAACAGTTGTCCCATTCCGGCCAATTTAGGCTGCTTGGCATCGATGGTTTTAAAGCCGTTAATCATCGGTGTAATCAAATCCTGTTTTTTCACAAAGCGATACAGCAAAACGGCCGCGATATGTACGCCCGCCAAAACAGCTAAGACATTAAAGAAATTGACATGGATTTTTCGCGCCAGCGTACCGGCGTGTTCGCTGACCAAATGATTCAAAAAGCCAGAATTGATAAACGTATTTTCATCAGCGGCAAATAAGCCTGTGGCCGTCTGAAAAACTAAGGCGACCAATAAAGCGATCACCATCAGCGCGCCCAAAGGATTGTGGCCGACCAATTCGTCTTCAGACATTTGGCCTTGTGTGTAGCGGCGGATTTCGGAAAACGGGCGTACAAATCGGCTGAATTTTGCCGTATCGCTACCCCAAATCCCCCAGCACATGCGGAAAACCACCAAAGCCAGCATCAACAAGCCGCCGCGTAAGTGCCATACCAGCATATCGCCGCCTTGGGTTGCGCTGTACCACATGAATCCCATCATTAGCACCAAGAGCCAATGGAACAGGCGCGTAGGTGCGTCCCAAACTTTTATTTTTTGCTTCATTACCTTTTACTTTCTGATTTAAAATTAAATTTCTTATCTTGGAAGGTTACGCCATGCAGCCCATCTACACGCTTCCCGAATCGCTTCAAGCTTTTCAGACGGCCTTAGCATTTCCCGACGTATTCCGCCCCCGCGCCCAAGAATCACACAAAGGCACATACGGCACGCTTGCCATTATCGGCGGCGCAACAGGAATGAGCGGTGCAATAGTTTTGGCAGCCACAGCCGCGATGTATCAAGGGTGCGGCAAGGTTTGGGCTGGCTTCAACCAAGCCACGCTGCCTTTTGCCATCATTCCCGAACGCCCTGAAATTATGCTCGCCACTGCGATCCAACTGATGAAGCGCGACGATGTCAGCGCACGCGTAATCGGCTGCGGCTTTGGTTTGGACGGATTATCAGAGCAGCTGCTGCCCCAAATCCTGTCTACACACCATGACCAGCCTTTATTGCTCGATGCAGATGCTTTGACACTGCTTGCCCGCTCTTCCGAATTAGCCGAACGTCTCAAATTGTACAAACATATCGTCCTGACACCTCATCCGGCCGAAGCCGCCCGCCTACTCTGCACCGATACCCAATCAGTTCAAGCCGACAGGCAAAAAGCCGTAACCGAAATCAGCCGTAAATATGGCGCGACCGTTGTATTGAAAGGCCATCATACATTGGTGGCCACGGCAGACGGCATAGTCTATACCAACACCAGCGGCAATGCCGGTTTGGCCACCGCAGGCAGCGGCGATGTCTTGAGCGGCATCATCGGCAGCCTGCTGGCGCAAGGCATTCCGACATTCCAAGCCGCCTGCGCCGGCGTATGGCTACATGGTGCAGCGGCCGATGTCATCAAACACAGCAGCCAAATCGAAACCGGTATGCTTGCCGGAGAAATCGCACCTGTCGCCCGATGGGTGCGCAATATTTTATCAAAAGAATAATGCCGTCTATA
The DNA here is from genome assembly GCF_041433195.1 of Neisseria sp. 27098_8_139. Lineage (NCBI taxonomy): Bacteria > Pseudomonadati > Pseudomonadota > Betaproteobacteria > Neisseriales > Neisseriaceae > Neisseria > Neisseria sp. 27098_8_139. The sequence continues at coordinate 61,673 of NZ_JAPWBA010000004.1, read as the reverse complement.
TAGCAAATACAAATCACAGGCCGTCTGAAAATCAATCCTTATTTTCAGACGGCCTTATTTTATTTTAAGCCATTTTGCAAATTAAGGTTAAGGCGTGTATCCTTGGTTTCCCTTAAAAACAACTTCACAACATCTCATCATGAATACCCTCAACAAAATCAGTGATTTTATCGGAAAGACCTTTTCCCTCTGGGCCGCGCTCTTTGCCGGTATCGCTTTTTTCGCCCCCGACACCTTCAAATGGGTCGGCCCTTACATTCCTTGGCTACTGGGCGTCATCATGTTCGGCATGGGCTTGACCCTCAAACCCTCCGACTTTGATATTTTGTTTAAACATCCCAAAGCCGTCATTATCGGCGTGATTGCCCAATTCGCCATCATGCCTGCGACAGCCTATCTGCTGGCGAAACTGTTGAACCTGCCTGCCGAAATCGCGGTCGGTGTGATTTTGGTCGGCTGCTGTCCGGGCGGTACGGCTTCCAATGTGATAACTTATTTGGCGCGCGGCAATGTGGCTTTGTCGGTTGCCGTTACATCGGTTTCCACCTTGATTTCCCCATTGCTGACCCCTGCCATCTTCCTGATGCTTGCCGGTGAAATGCTGGAAATCCAAGCGGGCGGCATGTTGATGTCCATTGTCAAAATGGTTTTGCTTCCCATCGTTTTGGGCTTGATTGTCCATAAAGTCTTGGGCAACAAAACTGAAAAACTGACCGATGCGCTGCCGCTGGTTTCCGTTGCCGCCATCGTGCTGATTATCGGTGCGGTAGTCGGCGCCAGCAAAGGCAAGATTATTGAAAGCGGCCTGCTGATTTTCACGGTTGTCGTACTCCACAACGGTATCGGCTATCTGCTCGGCTTCTTTGCCGCCAAATGGACCGGCCTGCCTTATGATGCACAAAAAACGCTGGCCATCGAAGTCGGTATGCAAAACTCAGGCTTAGGCGCCGCCCTTGCCGCCGCACACTTTGCCGCCGCGCCGGTTGTTGCCGTTCCCAGCGCATTGTTCAGCGTGTGGCACAATATCTCCGGCTCGCTTCTGGCAACTTATTGGGCAGCCAAAGCCGACAAAAATAAAGAATCCTAGACGTCTTTAATCATAAGGCCGTCTGAACATATTCCGTTCAGACGGCCTTTATTTTGAAATCAAGCAGGATTATTGTTTTACTGCTTCGATTTGGATATTGATGTCTACTTTTTTGCTCATACCGGCGCTTACCAAATAATCCAAGCCCCATTTGGTACGGTCGATGGTGGTGCTGAAGTCGCCGCCGCACGCTTCTGCTTTTGCCATCGGGCTTTGGTAACAGTTGAATTTGTCGGCTTTGAGTTTCACCGGCGCAGTTTTGCCGTTCATGGTCAGGTTGCCGTCAACAGACAGCAGTTTTTTACCGTTGAAATTGAATTTAGTGGATACAAAACGGATTTCAGGGTATTTGTCTGCATTGAAAATATCGGCAGATTTCAAGTGTTGGGTAAAGTGGTCCGAACCGGTTTGCAGTTTGGACAAAGGCAATACGATATCGATAGAGCCTTGGCGTTTGGCACGGTCAAATTCCAAATTGCCGGTCAAACCATAAATACCGCCGACGTTGGTGCTGGTGTTGAAATGGTCGATGGCAAAGCGGGCATTGGCATGGAATTCGTCCACTTTATAAACAGCGGCAGACGCAGCAGAAGCCAACATGGCCGAACACAATGCAAACATGATTTTTTTCATCGTCTTATCCTTAGAAATGTGAGAAGTTCCCTATCATATCACTTTTTGATGCCAACATCTTTTGCAACTGAGAAAGACAGCGTTTCATCTTAAGAAAACTTCAGGCCGTCTGAAGGATTGAGCAGCAAATTCAGGTGAAGCAAATACAGTTTAGTTTTATTACAAAATAGCGTGCTTCATCGCTCGTAATTGGTATAAAATACCGAGTTATTTCTACAACGGGCCGCCAACCAACCAGCCTATTTCAGACGGCCTCAGCATAAAACAAAGGAACAAAAATGCCTGAATACCGCTCCAAAACCTCTACCCACGGCCGCAATATGGCAGGCGCGCGCGCATTATGGCGTGCGACCGGCGTAATGGAAACCGACTTCGGCAAACCGATTATCGCCATTGCCAACTCTTTCACCCAATTCGTCCCAGGCCATGTGCACCTGCATAATATGGGTCAACTGGTTGCCCGTGAAATCGAAAAAGCCGGCGGCATTGCCAAAGAATTCAACACCATCGCCATTGACGACGGTATCGCCATGGGCCACAGCGGTATGCTCTACTCCCTGCCCAGCCGCGACCTGATTGCCGACTCTATCGAATACATGGTCAACGCCCACTGTGCCGACGCGCTGGTGTGTATTTCCAACTGCGACAAAATCACCCCGGGCATGCTGATTGCCGCCATGCGCCTGAACATTCCGACCATCTTCGTTTCCGGCGGCCCGATGGAAGCCGGTAAGGTTATCGGCGTGGCCAACATCCAGCCCGAACGCCGCTTGGACTTGATTGATGCCATGATCGAATCGGCTGACGACAATATCAGCGACAAACAAGTCGAAGAAGTCGAGCAAAACGCCTGCCCGACTTGCGGCTCCTGCTCCGGCATGTTTACCGCCAACTCCATGAACTGCCTGACCGAAGCACTCGGCCTTTCCCTGCCGGGCAACGGTTCATACTTGGCGACCCACGCAGGCCGCAAAGAATTGTTCCTCGAAGCAGGCCGCATGATTGTCGAAATCACCAAACGCTATTACGAGCAAGACGACGAAACCGTGTTGCCGCGCAGCATTGCCACCAAAAAAGCGTTTGAAAACGCCATGACCATGGACATCGCCATGGGCGGCTCTACCAATACCATTTTGCACTTGCTCGCCGTTGCCAACGAAGCCGGTGTCGATTTCAAAATGGCCGACATCGACCGCTTAAGCCGCGTTGTACCTTGCATCTGTAAAACCGCGCCAAACAACCACGACTACTACATGGAAGACGTGCACCGCGCAGGCGGTATCTTCGCCATCCTGAAAGAATTGGACAAAGCGGGCAAACTGCACACCGACGTGTACACCATCCACGCGCCGACCTTGAAAGACGCGATTGAAAAATGGGACGTGACCAATCCTGAAAACACCCATGCCATCGAACGTTTCAAAGCCGCACCCGGCGGCGTGCGTACTACTCAGGCGTTCTCGCAAAACCGCATGTGGAAAACCCTCGACCTCGACCGCGAAAAAGGCTGTATCCGCAACGTCGAACACGCCTACTCGCAAGACGGCGGTTTGGCAGTCTTGTTCGGCAACATCGCCGAACGCGGCTGCGTGGTGAAAACCGCAGGCGTGGACGAGAGTATCCTCAAATTCACCGGCCGCGCCCGCGTGTTTGAAAGCCAAGAAGCCGCAGTAGAAGGTATTTTGGGCAACCAAATCGTCGCCGGCGACATCGTCATCATCCGCTACGAAGGCCCGAAAGGCGGCCCGGGCATGCAGGAAATGCTGTATCCGACCAGCTACCTGAAGTCCAAAGGCTTAGGCAAAGCCTGCGCCTTGTTGACAGACGGACGCTTCTCCGGCGGCACATCAGGTCTATCCATCGGCCACGCTTCTCCTGAAGCGGCAGAAGGCGGCGCAATCGGTTTGGTACACGAAGGCGACACCATCGAAATCGACATTCCAAACCGCAGCATCCACCTTGTCATTTCCGATGAAGAGCTTGCCGCACGCCGTGCCGAAATGGAAGCGCGCGGCAGCAAAGCGTGGAAACCGGAAAACCGCGACCGCTACGTCTCCGCCGCCCTGCGCGCCTACGGTGCCATGGCGACTTCCGCCGACAAAGGCGCAGTACGCGACGTATCGCAAATCGAACGTTAATTAACCTGACTTTAAGGCCGTCTGAACGCTTCCAAGTGTTTCAGACGGCCTTCATTCAAACGGACCAATATGGACAAATTCATTTTAGCAATGATCGGCATGGCCATTGCCCTGTTGATTATTATTGGCAGCGGGTTTGTCGCTGTCGAATATTTCAAATCCCACCCTGAAGCATTCCAAGTCAAGCCGCCATCAAAATAATCATTCAGCGGCATGAGTCTCAAGGGGAAAAAGCCACAGCTCAAGGCCGTCTGAACGCAGCATATATAATGAAACACATTCTTTACTGGCTGGGCGGTTTTGCCGTCGCCCTCGGCATATTCCAATACTACGAAACCCACCGCTATTCCGAAGACCAGCTCATCTACGCCCAAGCGCCGCAAAATCGTACTGCCGTTGCCGATTTTGACGCCTTGGCGTATTTAAACTTCCTCCGCGCCTCAGCCAATCTGCCCGCACTGGCGCACTCGGCCACGCTCGAACGCGCCGCGCGCAATCATGCCCGCTATCTTCTGCAAAATCCTGACGACGGCCATGACGAACACAATACACGCAATCCCTTTTATACAGGCCCACGCCCATCCGACCGCACGCGCAAAGCCGGTTATGCCTATAAAGGCGTACACGAAAACGTCAGTACCGGCCAGCACCCACCAAACGAAAAAATCAACGACCACCTACCTGCCCAACATCAGCTGGACAACCTGATGACGGCGATTTACCACCGTTTCTCCTTGCTCGATCAAAATATCGACGAAGCCGGTGCAGCGTTTGAATCGCAAGGCAAACAAATCGCGCTGAGCATCAATCAGGGCGACAGCAGATTCAACAGCCTCTGCCAAAAAAACCGCCCCCTCTCCGACCTCAGCCGCTCGTTTTATCAAGATGCCTGTCATGGTCATGCCATTGTTTATGCAGATGAAATTTCCAACCGCAAAACCCGGCCTTACATCACCTATCCGCAAGGCAACTTCGCTTCGCCGGTTTTCCATGGCGAGCGTCCCGACCCTATGCCGCATTATGAAATGACCGGCAATCCGGTCAGCATCGCGTTCTCAGAACAATCGCCCCCGGTCAAAATGCGTTCGTTCAAACTGTATCAGGACACAAAAGAAATCAAAGACGTCAAAATCTTAGATAAAGATAATGACCCAAACCGCCTCCTGACCGAACACCAATTCGCGCTGTTTCCTTTACAGCCCTTGGAATACGACACCGACTACCGTGCCGTGTTCGAATACCGTCAAAACGGAAAAAACAGAACGGCCGAATGGACATTCAGCACGCAAAAACCCGATTACCCTTACTTCATCGTCAAAGGCGGCGAAACGCTGGCCATCGAATCCAGACAAAAATATTTTATCCATTGGCAGGATTTTTGGTGCTTGAAACAATGCGAACGCTACAACTACCGCATGAACCGCGACACCCAAATCGACATCATCGAGCGGCAGGCCGGCGGCATTATTATCCGTGTCAACGGAAGCAAAGGCAGCAGCATCCGCTTAATGCCCGAAGGCGAAGACAGGCGCGCCATTACGCTTTATTTATGGAAATAAAGCCGTTTTCAGACGGCATGAAGCACCAAAAAACTGATAAAATACCGCCTCATTACCCTACGGCAAGCTATCCAATATGACCAAACATCCGCAAACAGCAGCCAATACCCGCTATGCCTTTGCCAGCATTGCCGCCATGTTGGCCGCATTTTTACTGTTCGTTGCCGTGATGTTGCTGCCCTTAGGGCTGACGGCGGACACACAAGTGGGCCTGATACGGTTTTCACTCTACGCAATCGTGCTGTTTGCCGTACTTGGCGGTATTTTTTCTGTACGCGTTGCCTATTTGCGTAAAAAGAACGGAGCATGACATGACCCAAGCCGATAAAATCCCACAAGAAATCCGCCTCCAAAAAGAGCGGCGCGTACTGACTTTGGTCTATGTTGACGGTGCCAAGAGCCTTCCTGCCGAATACCTGCGCGTGTACTCGCCCAGCGCGGAAGTGCGCGGACACGGTGCCGGTCAAGATGTTTTGCAAACAGGCAAAGCCGAAGTCAGCATTACCGATTTAGACCCCGTCGGCCAATACGCCTTGAAAATTACTTTTTCAGACGGCCACGACAGCGGCCTTTACGATTGGGACTATCTCTACCGACTGGCACACAATCAAGACGCGCTTTGGCAAGACTATCTCGACCGCCTCGAAAAAGCCGGTGCGTCCAGAACGCCAAGTGCCGAAGATTTGAAACCCAAACACACACATTCCTGCGGTAGCGGCGGTTGCGGCGGAAAGGCCGTCTGAAAAAAAGCGAAAATATAACATTGGACGATGGCAGGATTATTGACGGCAAAGCGTTCCTCTCCCCGCCCAAAAAAGGACGGGTGTGGCTATCTTCAGCGATACCAAAGCCTGCCCGCAGGCAGTGCGCGCCGCACAAAACGCAGACGTTTTGGTGCATGAAGCAACCTTTGCCGCAGGCGATGAAGAGACAGCGGAACGGGTGTTCCATTCGACCATATCCGATGCTGCCAAGCCGGCTTTGCAAGCCAATGTGAAACAACTTTACCTGACCCACATCAGCACACGTTATACCGAAGAAGAACAACGCCTGATGCTGGAGCGACAGGCACAAACTATATTTCCCGCGTCGAAAGTGGTTGGCGATTTCGACGTATTCGATATCTGAATCCGTATTATTTTAAGAAGGCAGACACTATGAGCGACCACAAAACCCATTTCGGCTTCACGACTGTTGACGAAGACGAAAAAGCAGGCAAAGTTGCCGAAGTCTTCCACTCCGTGGCAAAAAACTACGACATTATGAATGACGTAATGTCCGGCGGTCTGCACCGTGTTTGGAAACATTTCACCATCAATACCGCCCGCCTGAAAAAAGGCGACAAAGTATTGGATATCGCCGGCGGTACAGGCGATTTGTCCCGAGGCTGGGCGAAACGTGTGGGCAAAGAAGGCGAAGTTTGGCTGACAGACATCAACTCCTCCATGCTGACCGTCGGCCGCGACCGCCTGCTCAACGAAGGCATGATTCTGCCTGTATCGTTGGCAGACGCTGAAAAATTGCCGTTCCCCGACAACTATTTCAATCTGGTTTCCGTCGCATTCGGCCTGCGCAACATGACGCACAAAGATGCCGCGCTGAAAGAAATGTACCGCGTATTGAAACCGGGCGGCACCCTGCTGGTGTTGGAATTCTCCAAAGTGTACAAACCTTTGGAAGGCGTGTACGACCTCTACTCTTTCAAACTGTTGCCGATTATGGGCAAACTGATTGCCAAAGATGCCGACAGCTACCAATACCTCGCCGAATCCATCCGTATGCACCCCGACCAAGAAACCTTGAAACAAATGATGCTGGATGCAGGCTTTGATAGCGTGGATTACCACAACATGAGCGCAGGCATTGTTGCCCTGCATAAAGGCGTGAAATTCTAAGGCCGTCTGAAACAAACACAAAGGGCATGATTGATAGACACGCCCTTTGTTTTTAAACCTTCCAAACCAATCTGACACAAACCAAAGGCCATCTGAACAGCCGTAAAACGAAATTAAATATTTCGGTTACACCATTCAGACGGCCTTAATACGTTTAAATCAGCTTATGTACCTGCTTTCACGCTTTGCCATTGACGGACCATAAATTTCAACGCTGCAGGTTGGATAGGTACCATGATAAAGCTGTTTTTCAAATCCTCATCGGTCGGGAAAATCGTATTGTCGTTTCTAAACTCTTCATCCATCAGCTCTTGAGCCGGTTTACTGGACGGTGCATAAGTAACAAAATTGCCGTTTTTTGCCGCAACTTCAGGATCTAAGAAATCATTGATATACGCATGGGCATTGGCCACATGTTTGGCATCTTTCGGAATCACAAACGAATCCACCCAAATCCCCACGCCTTCTTTCGGCATCATTACACGGATTTTTTCCTTGCCGCCTGCTTCTTCGGCACGGCGTTTGGCAATGTTCAAATCGCCGCCAAAACCAATCGTTACGCAAGTATCGCCGCGCGCCAAATCATCGATAAAACCGGACGAAGTAAAACGCTTGATGTACGGACGGTTTTTCTTCAAGACTTCCGTAGCCGCCTTGATATCCGCCGTTTCGCTACTGTTTGGATTTTTACCCATATAGTTCAACACCATAGGATAAATCTCCGCCGCGCTGTCCAAATAGCTGATGCCGCATTGTTTGAGTTTGGACGTGTATTCGGGGTTAAACACCAAATCCCATTGATTGTCCGGCAGCTGATCCGTGCCCAAAGCCTTTTTCACACGCTCGATATTGATGGCGAAAGTATTGGTACCCCAATAAAACGGCACCGCATATTCATGCCCCGGATCGACGCTTTCCATCAGCTTCATCAACTGAGGATTCAAGTTTTTATAGTTGGGAATCAGGGATTTGTCGATTTTCTGATACGCACCTGCCTTAATCTGCCTACCGACAAACGCATTGGAAGGACCCACGATGTCGTAACCCGACTTGCCGGTCAACACCTTGCTCTCCAGCGTTTCATCGCTGTCATATACATCGTAAGTTACTGCGATACCGTGTTTTTTTTCAAACGCGGCAACCGTCTCGGGATCGACATATTCCGACCAGTTGTAAATGCTCAATACCTTTTGATTATCGGTTTGAGCCGCCTTGTCGGCAGAAGTTTTGTCCGAGCCGCCGCAGCCGGCCAGTGCCAGCGCAGTCAGTACGATGAGGGGCAGATGTTTGGTCATTATCATTCCTTGCGTATCCGGTTGAAAATAGAGAGGCATTATAAAGCAGGCAAGCCCAAGCGGATAGGCTTCATTGTTAAAAGATATCGTCCCGCTTGAGGCCGTCTGAAAGCGACGTTAAAACCTTTCTGCCGATAGCTTGAAATATGGTTTTGCGGTAAGATAACGCCCATTCGTTTTTAATCGCAACGCGCCGTCCGGGCCGTCTGAAATCCTTGTAAAAAATTTATCGAGACATTATGAAAACCACCGAACTACGCCAAAAATTCCTGAAATTTTTTGAATCTAAAGGCCACACCATCGTCCGCTCCTCCTCGCTCGTACCACACGACGACCCGACCCTGCTGTTTACCAACGCAGGTATGAACCAATTTAAAGACGTATTCCTCGGCTTTGACAAACGCCCCTACAACCGCGCTACGACCGCGCAAAAATGCGTACGCGCAGGCGGCAAACACAACGACTTGGAAAACGTAGGCTACACCGCCCGCCACCATACCTTCTTTGAAATGATGGGCAACTTCTCCTTCGGCGACTACTTCAAGCGCGACGCCATCCACTTCGCTTGGGAATTCCTGACTTCCCCGGAATGGTTGAGCATCCCTAAAGACAAACTCTTGGCAACCGTTTACGCAGAAGACGACGAAGCCTACAACATCTGGTTGAACGAAATCGGCATGCCTGCCGAGCGCATCGTCCGCATCGGCGACAACAAAGGCGCAAAATACGCATCCGACAACTTCTGGCAAATGGGCGACACCGGCCCTTGCGGCCCTTGCTCCGAAATTTTCTACGACCACGGCGAAGAAATCTGGGGCGGCATTCCGGGCAGCCCTGAAGAAGACGGCGACCGCTGGATTGAAATTTGGAACTGCGTATTTATGCAGTTCAACCGCGACGAACAAGGCAATATGAATCCGCTGCCTAAGCCTTCCGTTGATACCGGCATGGGCTTGGAGCGCATGGCCGCCGTCATGCAGCATGTCCACAGCAACTACGAAATCGACTTGTTCCAAGACCTGCTCAAAGCCGTTGCCCGCGAAACCGGCGCACCTTTCAGTATGGAAGAACCAAGCCTAAAAGTCATCGCCGACCACATCCGCTCCTGCTCCTTCCTGATTGCAGACGGCGTATTGCCTTCCAACGAAGGCCGCGGCTACGTATTGCGCCGCATTATCCGCCGCGCCGTGCGCCACGGTTACAAACTGGGTCAAAGCAAACCATTTTTCCACAAACTGGTGGCCGATTTGGTCAAAGAGATGGGCGATGCCTACCCGGAATTGAAAGAAAAACAAGCTCAAATCGAAGAAGCGTTGAAAAACGAAGAAAGCCGTTTTGCCCAAACTCTGGAAACCGGTATGGCTTTATTGGAAAACGCGTTGGCTAAAGGCAGTAAAAAACTCGACGGCGAAATCATCTTCAAACTCTACGATACCTACGGTTTCCCATACGACTTGACTGCCGACATCTGCCGCGAACGCAATATCGAACTGGACGAAGACGGCTTCAACCGCGAAATGGAAGCCCAACGCGCACGCGCACGCGCCGCACAAAGCTTCAAAGCCAACGCCCAACTTCCTTACGAAGGTCAAGACACCGAGTTTAAAGGTTATAGCGAACGCCAAACCGAATCCAAAGTCCTCGCCCTCTACAAAGACGGCGAGCAAGTCAACGAATTGAACGAAGGCGATGAAGGTGCCATCGTTATCGACTTTACCCCGTTTTATGCAGAATCCGGCGGTCAAGTCGGCGACGTCGGCTATATCTTCGCAGGTGAAAACCGCTTTGAAGTACACGATACCCAAAAAATCAAAGCGGCTGTATTCGGCCAATTCGGCGTACAAACTTCAGGCCGTCTGAAAGTCGGCGACAGCGTTACCGCCAAAGTGGATGACGAAATCCGCAATGCCAATATGCGCAACCACAGCGCAACCCACTTGATGCACAAAGCCCTGCGCGATGTATTGGGCGAGCACGTTGAACAAAAAGGCTCTTTGGTTACCGCCGAATCCACCCGTTTCGACATTTCCCATCCTCAAGCGGTAACTGCCGAAGAAATCGCCGAAGTCGAACGCCGCGTCAACGAAGCCATTTTGGCCAACGTTGCCGTTAACGCCGCCATTATGAGCATGGAAGATGCCCAAAAAACCGGCGCCATGATGCTCTTCGGCGAAAAATACGGCGACGAAGTACGCGTACTGCAAATGGGCGGTTTCTCTACCGAATTGTGCGGCGGTACACACGTTTCACGCACCGGCGACATCGGTCTCTTCAAAATCATCAGCGAAGGCGGTATTGCCGCAGGCGTGCGCCGTATCGAAGCCATCACCGGCCTGAACGCACTCAAATGGGCGCAAGAGCAAGAGCGTTTGGTTAAAGACATCATTGCCGAAACCAAAGCCCAAACCGAAAAAGACGTACTGGCGAAAATCCAAGCAGGCGCAGCACACGCCAAAGCATTGGAAAAAGAATTGGCACGCGCCAAAGCTGAACTCGCTGTCCACGCAGGCGCCAAACTCTTAGACGATGCAAAAGACTTGGGCGCAGCCAAACTCGTTGCCGCCCAAATCGAAGCCGACGCAGCCGCCCTGCGCGAAATCGTGACCGACTTGACCGGTAAATCCGACAACGCCGTGATTCTTTTGGCGGCAGTAAACGACGGCAAAGTCTCCCTGTGCGCCGGCGTATCCAAACCGCTGACAAACAAAGTAAAAGCCGGCGATTTGGTCAAATTCGCAGCCGAACAAGTCGGCGGCAAAGGCGGCGGCAGACCGGATTTGGCACAGGCAGGCGGCAGCGATGCGGAGAAACTGCCCGCGATGATTGAGAGTGTGAAAGACTGGGTCGGCGCGAAGCTGGCTTGATGTGGAAAGGCCGTCTGAAACGTGTTTTCAGACGGCCTTTGCCAACTATCTAGCCGTAGGTTGGGTCTCGATCCAACAGATTTTGTGAAATATAAGAATGTTGGGGCATGCTCCAACCTTATATATCCTATAATCATTATATTTTTAACTCAAAGGATTTGAAATGAAATCTCTTTTGAAAAATCTCAATAAGCTAGAACTGATACTTAACGAATTAGAGGCGCAACCAATTAATCTTAAATTTGATCCATTTGACCCTTTGAGTATTGAATCAGCCATTCAGGAATATAATTATGGTCTTGATTCAATAGCAGGAGATGAAATTAATAATCCAATAATTTCTTCGCTATTAGAGGGACTCAAGGAAAATGCACGTAGTGAAATTATTAGGGAAGCAGCCGAAGCACGACTCAAAAAAGGTGAATAAATGGGATTAGATATTTTTGAAGAAATTAATAATGCTATATTGGACTTGCAATCATCGGAACTGCAAACTTTTGAATGGTCATTAAAAAGGTTAAACGAACTATTAAATGATGAAGTTTTAAAAGTTCACAACGATGAGCTAACAGAAAATTTAAACTTAGAAAAACTTCTAGAAGATAGCTCTAACACAGGTGGTAGTTTTGTTGGTAGCTCAAAATTATTGTTACCAACAGATATGAAAGAAAGATTGGGCTATATTATTTTGCTGGTAAATTGGTTATCTAATGATACCAACGAAGTACTTGATTTTTGCCATCACTATTTCTATAGCGGCAATAAAATTATTGCAGGAATTCATAGCTTTAATAGGCAGGTATTAATACCATTTGCTCGAGATTATAAAAATTACATCACAAGGAAAGGGGCTAATATGGAAGTAAAGAGCTCATCAATAGTATCTAATAACGTATTTATAGTGCATGGGAGAGATGATTTATTAAAAGTAGAAGTGGCAAGACTTATTGAAAAACTAGGTTTATCCGCAATAATTCTACATGAGCAACCAAACTCAGGAAAAACTATTATTGAAAAAATTGAAGAATATACGAATGTTGGATTTGGAATTGTTCTATATACACCCTGTGATATTGGTGGTCAAAAGTTAAGTAATTTAGATACCGATTTAAAACCAAGAGCCAGACAAAATGTTGTTTTTGAACATGGTTATCTTATAGGGAAACTAGGAAGAAATAAAGTGTGTGCATTGGTTAAAGAAGAGGTTGAATTTCCATCAGATATTAGTGGTGTCGTATACCAGAAAGTAGATGACGCGGGAGGATGGAAGTTAAAATTAGCTATCGAATTGAAACAAGCAGGATATTCCATTGATCTAAATATACTGTGTTAGCAGCAGTAGGTCGGGCATGAATGCCCGACCTACAAATCCAAGTTTTCCAACTAATCGTCAGTTTTAAATCTTTGTAAGGCCGTCTGAAAACCCAAACCCCGTTTTCAGACGGCCTTTTTCCGCTAAAATCCCGATACCGTCCAACCCTAAACAAGGAGAATTATCATGCAAGCAAGCCGTAGCCTGCATTCCCACCAACCGCGTGCGTGGCTACGCCACACACCCTACCTGCGGGCGACGCAAACCTTAAGATTAAGGTGTAGGGTGTGTGCGGTACGCACGCACGCGGTTTTTGTTGTTACCAAATGATCCCAAACCATGCCGTAATTCAGTCGGCAGCAAACGCTGCTTGGGTCATGTACCAACAAAACTCAATATCAAAGGCCGTCTGAATTTCAGACGGCCTTTCTGTTTTCATTTCAAGCTAATATTTAAGCTTTTTATTCAATCATCTAACAATCAATCTTTCTCAACCGTAAAAAACAGTTCTTCCTGTTTCAAAGTATTGCCGTCTACATCAGTTAATGCAGCTTCTGCTGCGGAAAACTTGATAACGGCAAGGCTTAGGCTGCCTTGCTCAGTCAGTGCCGTGTTAAGGATGACGCCTGCTTCTTCCTCGCCGACTTTGACGGCAATACCGGCAGCTTCTAAAGAATCGCCGCTTAATACGGCCAGACCGCGTTTGACTTGGCCTCGGTATTGGGCGCGGGCGATGATTTCTTGGCCGGGGTAGCAGCCTTTACGGAAATGGACTGCGCCGATGATGTGTTGGTTGAGCATTTGGGCAACAGCCGCTTCTTTGGTTGCGGCGCAAATCCACGGATAGCCGCTGCGGATTTCGTGCAGGTTCCACGCGTTTTCGGCTCCTGCTTGATATTCGGCTGCGTCTTCGGCTGCTGAAATTTTCAGACGGCCTGTGTGCGGCAAGGCAATTTCTACGGTGTTTTCTTGAATTTGAGCTGGGAAAGACAGTTGCGGTTCGGCAGCAGGATGAGGTTCTGTATTGTCAGCCAACTCGCCGCTGACTGCTAAATCAGGCATAAGCTCGAAGACGACTTTTGCACGCAAGACAAACATTCTCAGGCGTTTGACGATGGCTTCGGTCAAATCTTGCGCCATGACCAACAGCAAATCTTCTCCGCGATTGACGACCAGCATATTCGCCAACACACGGCCTTTAGGTGTATTGTATGTGGCGTAACATGCCTGACCGATAGCTAAATTATTAATATCGTTAGATAATTGACCGTGAAGAAATGAAGCCCTGTCTTCGCCGCTGACACGGACAACGCCGAAAAAAGGCAGGCGGGTTTGCATAATCGACTCCTTAAATTGTAGATGCTGAATTATCGCCCAAATTGCTGCTTATTATCAAATAAATAAATTCAGGCCGTCTGAATGTTTCAGACGGCCTGTTGTTTGGGTTCAAACAATCAAAATTATTTGATGCTGACTTTGCGGATAATCACGGCTTCTGTTGGAACATCTTGATGGAAGCCGCGTGTCGCTGTTTTCACTTTGCTGATTTTACGGACGACGTCCATGCCGGAAGTAACTTTACCGAAAACGGCATAGCCGTAGCCTTGAGGGGTTTTGCTTTTGAAATTCAAAAAGTCGTTGTCGGCTGTATTGATAAAGAACTGGCTGGTTGCTGAATTTGGATCGCCGGTACGCGCCATGGCGATGGTGCCGACATTATTTTTCAAGCCGTTGTCTGCTTCGTTGTTGATGGCTTTATCGGTGGGTTTTTGTACCATATTCTCGGTAAATCCGCCGCCTTGAATCATAAAATTGTCGATAACGCGGTGGAAAATCGTGTTGTCGTAAAAACCTTTTTTGGCGTAATTGACAAAGTTTGCCACGGTTTTCGGTGCTTTGACTTCATCCAGCTCCAGTTGGATGTTGCCCATATTGGTTTCAATCACGGCATGAGTAACCGCTTGCGCTTGCACGGAAAGTGAGAGTGCGAGGGCGCACAGGGTTAGTTTGATGGATTTTTTCATATGTCTTCTCGAATGATGTATTGTGAAAATGGAATATTAACCTTGTTTCGCGTGAAATCCATAAAAAACATGTAAGATTTTTCAAGCAAAAAACATAAGGCAATCAAATCAGGCCGTCTGAAAAGGGATAAAAATCAAATTCTTGCTCTTTATCATTCCCTTTCAGACGGCCTGCTATTACGGTCAAACCGAAATCAGATTAGAAATCCAATTCCGCTTTCAGCCAATAAGTGCGCGGCATACCGACGACGGCGAAGCTGCGGTCGTATTGGCCGCGCTGTACCTGCCAGTAGTTTTTGTTGAACAGATTTTCTACCGAGCTGCTGACGGTCAAAGTATTTTTGCCAAGCTTGGTTTTGTAGCGCGCGCCTACGTCAACCAAGGTGTAGGACGGGAAGGCGTATTGTTTTTGTGTGTCTTGGTAAGACTTGCCGAAATACGAAACGTTGCCGTTCAAGGTCAAGCCTTTGGCAAACGGGGTATCCCACTCAACAGCTGCTTTGGCAATCACGCGCGGATTGGCGACTTGTACGCCGTTAACCAGCATATCGCGTGAATTTGGGTAGTCTTTCACGGTCGATTGCAGATACATCAAGCCCAAAGACGGACGCAAAGTATTGTTGAGCAAGTTCGCGTAGGTGTTGAACTCAATACCGCGGCTGCGTTCCATGCCTTGCTCGTCTCCGGCTGCGCCTCCTTGGGCTTTATACGCGGCAAAGTCTGTTTTGCTGGTGGTAGAACCACGCCAGTAGCCCGGACGTTTAATTTGGAACGCGTTCAACGTGGTCACGAAATTGCCCCAGTTTTTACGCACGCCCACTTCAAACTGACGGCTGACACGCGGTTTGGACATGGTGGTATTGCCGTCATCGTCGGTTTTGATATCCGCAGGCTCCAAGTCTTCCATATAGTTGCCGTAAACGACCAAGTCAGGTTGTGGTACCCATGCAGCCATCAGCATCGGACTGAAGCGTTTGGAATCCCCGCTTTTACCTTCTTTTTTATCGGTATATTCAACCGCTTGGAAACGACCGCCCAAAGTCAGACGGTATTTGTTGTCGGCAAAGCCCAGTGTGTCGGACAAGGCCAAGCTGTTGACTTTGATATTGGCATCCAAGTTTGCTGAGCCTTCCCAGCCTGTCGCGTAATTAGGAACAAAAGAAGCCAGTTGATTTTCAATATTGCCGTTTGCATCAACCTCAACGCGGCTTTTACCTGCAGCCAAACCACGGACAGTCGCACGCTGACGAATGATACGGTCAAAAGCAGTACTCCAGTTATGCGTTACCGGGCCGGTTTCAAATTCGCCGCGTGCGGACAAATTCATGCTCAATGTGCGGAAATATTGGTCGGTCAGGCGCGCCGTGCCGGTGTTGTAATCGTAGGCGCGGGCCGTTGTCCTGCCGCTGGCATTGGTATTGGCCGTATCGGTACAAGTGCTGGTGGCATTCAAACATACTGTCGGGGAAATCAGCGTACCGTAATAACGCGCTTTGTTGTAGCCGATACCGCCTGTAATCTGTGCATTGTCAAACGCATCCCATTCAAACGTCAGCATATTGGTTTGGCCGACGGTGTTTTGCCAGTTCCAAGAAGGCAGCAGGTTGGTTTTTCCGTCAGGCGCATCAAACAGACGGCCTTGCAGATTTTGGATGTCCTGCATACGCGCGCGGCCACCGTTGGTTTTACGTTTCGCATAGATGGAGTCGAACGCCACGCGCAGTTTTTCGCCGCGATAGTCGGCATTTAAGGCAAATTCTTTGTTGTCTTCGCTGTAACCGTGGCGCGGGGTGTCGCCGTGGCGCAGTTTGCCGTTGGCGCGCACGCCGAATTCTTTGTTTTCGCCGAAACGTTGGCCTAAATCGAATGTGCCTTGGGCACGGTTGTTACTGAACCAGCCCAAACCGATTTTGCGGTTGCCTTCATCGGCGGCTTTTTTGGTTTCGATGTTGACGGAACCGGATACCGCACCTTCAGGGTCCATGCCGTTTACGGCGGTGGACGCGCCTTTAATCAGTTGTGCGGAGCCGACTTGCACGCTGGCTGTGCCTTGCGTGCCGTACATGCCTGCCAAACCGTTGACGCTGAATTGGCGCGCATCAAGTTGGTAACCGCGGAAATACAGGCCGGTCAAGGTGTTGCTTTCGCCGCCAAACTGCCAAGTCGAAGCGTCTTTTTTCGCTACGGCATCCACCAAAGTACGCGCTTCGGTATTGTTGAGGGCTTTTTCGTCGTAATTGACTACGGTAATCGGGGCGGTAAAGGCATTGGCTTTACCCAATACACCCAAATTCACACGGTCGCGCATATCGCCGTCGCTGGCAATAGAATAGGAGCGCGCGGCCTTCACGCGTTTGGCATTGGCTTGAACTTTGACTTCCTGCACTTCCGCATATGCTTCGGGAGCAGAAGTGGCTTCATCGGCGGCGTAGGCGAATGCGCTTGCAACCACAAGCGGCATCAGGGCTAATTTGCTGTTCATAAAATACCTTCTGGTTTGAAATATTAATAATTCTTATATCGAGTAAAAAATTACAAAGTAATTTGGTTTTGCGATTATATTTGATAAGATTTCCGCTTTCCACAAAAACAAATAAGAACCGTTTGTAAACACAAAAAATACAACAGTTCAGAAAACTATTATTACAGTTACCATAGTCAAATAAATTTGCCGTCCTTTCAGACGGCCTTTACATCCTTTCAGAGAACACTCCATGCAAAAATGGCAAATCGAGCTTTATTCCACGCCGTCTTGGCTATTGCAGACCTTATTGATGGTCGCTGCAGCCTCGACGGTCATTCTGTTTTTTGCACGCAACACACGCTTCGGGCGCGAGTTTAGCTATATCCTTCGCCTGTGCCTGACACCAAAAAGTACGGTCAAAGTTCTGCTGCTGATTACGGCGATGATTACGCTGCTGTTAACCGAAGTGCGGCTGAATGTGTTGAGTACCTTTATGTCCAAAGGGCTTTACGACTCGATGCAGGATTTAAACGCCTCCGCGTTTTGGATGTTTGCAGCGATGAATGCAGGCGTGGTGTTGATACGGGCCTTTAACAATGTCGTCAACGACTTTCTCGATCAAGGCTTGGCGATTAAATGGTCAGAGCGGCTCAATGAAGTTTTGACTTCGCGCTGGCTTACCGACAAAAACTACTACCGCCTGCAAATGCACCGCCACGCGCCGGACAACATCGACCAGCGTATCCAACAGGACGCACAGGATTTCATCGCCTCGACCATAGAATTTGTGCGCGGCATGGTCAATTCGGTCGTTACCTCGCTGGAATTTGCCGTTGTTTTGTGGGGCTTGGCAGGCATCCTGACCGTGTTCGGCTTTGACATTCCGCGCGGCATTGTTTGGTTCGTCTTTATCTTTGTGATTTTGGCAACCTTTATCGCCATGTGGATAGGCAACCCGTTGATTCGTTACAACTATGAAAACGAAAAGCTCAACGGCGACTACCGTTATTCCCTCATCCGCGTGCGCGACCACGCCGAAAGCGTGGCATTTTACAGCGGCGAAAAACACGAACACGACCAGCTTTCCGACCGTTTTAAAGCCATTATCCGCAACCGTTGGCGCATTGCGCGGCAAAGCGTCTGCCTGAGCGGCTTTAACGATATGTTCACCAACGGCATCAAGCTTTTTCCCATTATTTTGCAAGCCCCGCGCCTGTTTGCCGGACAAATCAAAATCGGCGACATCCAGCAGACCGTCCAAGCCTTCGCACGACTGCAAAACGCCCTGTCTTTCTTCCGGATGTTCTACAACAAATTCACTGCCTACCGTGCCCGACTGGAACGCCTATACGGCTTTTTGCTGAGCACGGAAGAAAAACACACCGCGCGACAACCCGACCTTACCGAAGTTTCAGACGGCCTGATCTTAGAAAACGTTGCCCTATACCGCCACAACGGCGAAGTTTTATTAGACGGTATCAATATCAACCTCAAAAGCGGCAACTCCCTGCTGATACGCGGCCCGAGCGGTTGCGGCAAAACTTCGTTGCTGCGCGCGCTGGCAGGGCTTTGGCCTTTCGGCAGCAGCGGTAAAGTCAGCCATCCGTCGCTTCAAGACATCCTCTTCCTGCCGCAACGCCCGTACACGGCACAAGGCAGCCTGCGCGATGCAATTTGTTACCCCGACATCGACAAACAACATCCGGAACTGATTGACGCCATGAATACCTGCCGATTAGGTTATCTGGTTGATAAATTAGATAAAACCGATGACTGGCAACACAAACTCTCCCCCGGAGAACTGCAACGCGTCGCCTTCGTCCGCGCCCTACTCTCGCAACCCAAAGTCATCCTACTTGACGAAGCCACCGCCGCCTTGGACGAACCGACCGAAGCCATGCTCTACCGTGCCTTAAAGCAAAAACTGCCCGACAGCATCATCATCAGCATCGGCCACCGCAGCACGCTCAACGAATTCCATGATTTATGCCTCGATGTCGGTCATGTACAATGCTGAATTAATGGCATACCAAAGGCCGTCTGAAACAGTGAAAAACGAAATCAAACGATTTTGTCATCGCCGTTTCAGACGGCCTTTTCAAACGCCATGGCATGTTTATTTGCTATACTCTGCACTGTGTTAACGTCGTCTAAAAAATATTTATGAAAACCCTGGCCCTCATTCCACATTACAACCACCCGTCCACCATCAGCCACGTTGCCCAAACCATGCGTGGCTTCGGTTTAAACGTTTTAATTGTGGACGACGGTTCACGCGAAGAATGCAAACCTGTATTGCAGGCTTTGGTTTCAGACGGCATTGATGTCCGTTACCGTCCCATCAACGGCGGCAAAGGCGCAGCGGTCAAAACCGGCTTGGAATACGCTCAAGAACATGGCTATACCCACGTCTTGCAGGTTGATGCAGACGGTCAACACTGCTTGAGCGACACACCCAAACTCCTCGCTGCAGCAGAACAAAATCCCGAAGCCGTTGTTTGCGGCTGGCCGCAATACGGCGATGATGCGCCCAAAGCACGGCTTTACGGACGCAAAATTACCGACTTTTGGAATATGCTGCACACTTGGTCATGCGACATAAAAGACGGCATGTGCGGCTTCCGCCTCTATCCGCTTGCACCCGCGCTATCCGTTGTCCGCGAAGAAACCGTAGGCGACCGCATGGACTTCGACACGGAAATCCTTATCCGCCTATACTGGCGCAACGTCAAGCCGGTTTGGATTAAAACGCCCGTCCAATACGCCGCCGACGGCGTGTCCCACTTCGATGCCTTTGCCGACAATGTCCGCATCAGCAAAATGCACACACGGCTGTTTTTCGGCATGCTGAAACACCGATTGGGTAAAGTTTTCAGAAAGGCCGTCTGAAACCATGACCGATAATAAACAAACCCACTGGGCGGCGCAGCCCGAACGAGGCAGCCGCTTGTTTCTCACTCTGACCACATTGATGGTGCGCTATCTGCCAGCTTTTTTCATGAGGCCGTGCATTTGGTTTGTGGTGCTGTATTTTTATGCAACCGCACCCAAACCGCGCCGTCATGTCTTACGCTATCAAACCCGTCTTCAGACGGCCTTTCCCCATACCCTCCTGCCGAAACACAGCGTATTCAAACAATTCGTCGCATTTGGCGAAGCAGTTTGCGACCGTTTTGCCGTGTGGCAACGCAAAATCCGTTATGAAGATTTAGTGATTGAAGATCCGGACGACATCTATTCGCAAATCAAGCGCAACGAACGCGGCCAGATTTTTGCCTGTTCGCACTTGGGCAATACCGAAGTTTGCCGTGCGCTGGTGTCGCACCATAAAGATTTCAGACTCAACGTATTGGTGCACAGCAAACACGCGCAGGCATTTAACGAGGCATTGCAAAAAGCCGGTGCAGATCATATCCGTCTGATTCAAGTAACAGATTTGGACACCACCCTGATGATGGAATTGAACAGCCGTATCGAAAACGGCGAATGGATTGCCATCGCGGCCGACCGCGTGCCTGTACGCGGCGAGAAAACCGCCGACATTAATTTCTTAGGCCATACCGCCCCTATGCCGCAAGGCGCGTGGCTGTTGGCTTCGCTTTTAAAAACGCAGGTAAACACGCTGTTTTGCGTCAAACAAAACGGCCACTATCATTTGAAACTGCGCCGCTTTACCGATACTTCCAGCTGGAAACGCGGCAACCGCGAGGCTGCCATCAAAGACGCGATGCAGGGTTTTGCCAACATTTTGGCGCAAGAATGTGCGCAAAATCCGCTACAATGGTTCAATTTTTATGATTTTTGGGGCGAAGACGCCGTCTGAAACCATCACATTCACTCTTTTAAACCATGAAAAAACACATCTACTGCCAACACAGCTTTGAAACCGAAGTTCCTTTTTTTGACGTAGATGCCATGCACATCGTGTGGCACGGCAACTATGTCAAATACCTTGAAACCGCACGTTGTGCTTTTCTGTCTTCCATCGGTTATGACTACAACGAAATGGGACGACAAGGGTACAGCTGGCCGATTGTGCAGATGAACCTCAAATACATCCGCCCTGCCCGTTTCGGCCAAAAAATCCGCGTTGATATGGACATTGTCGAAATCGAAAGCTGCCTGCGTATCGATTACACCATTTACGATGTTGAAACCAATGAAAAACTGACCCGCGCTTCGACTACCCAAGCCGCTGTTTCGCTTTCAGACGGCCTGATGCAGTTTCAAACGCCGGACAGCTGGTTGGAAGCAGTAAAAAGACATCCGACTTTTAAGGCCGTCTGAAAAATTTAGCGATTAAACAACATATTGCCTGCTTATCAGCATTACCCTTTATAATTTTAAGTTTCCATTTCAGACGGCCTTTATCCTCAATCCACACACAATTATGCTACTGAACCTCAACCGCTTTGCCTTTCCTGTTTTCTTAAAAGAAACCCGCCTGCTTACTGCCCTCGCCCTGCCTATGCTGTTGGCGCAAGTGGCGCAAGTGGGTATTGGTTTTGTCGATACGGTGATGGCCGGTGGCGCAGGTAAGGAAGATTTGGCCGCGGTGGCTTTGGGCAGCAGCGCGTTTTCCACGATTTACATTACCTTTATGGGCGTGATGGCGGCGTTGAACCCGATGATTGCCCAGCTGTACGGCGCAGGTAAAACCGAAGAAGTCGGCAAAACAGGAATGCAGGGCATTTGGTTTGGCTCGTGTTTGGGCGTATTCGGCATGCTGTTGATGTGGGCAATGATTATGCCTTTCCGTCATTGGCTGACATTGCACGATTATGTCGAAGACACGATGGCGCAATATATGTTCTTTACCAGCTTGGCAATGCCGGCCGCCATGATACACCGCGCCCTGCACGCCTATGCCTCAAGCTTGAACCGTCCGCGCGTGATTATGTTGGTCAGCTTCGCGGCATTTGTGTTAAATGTACCGCTGAACTATGTGTTCGTTTACGGCAAATTCGGTATGCCTGCTTTAGGCGGCGCAGGTTGCGGCGTGGCAACGGCAGTGGTATTTTGGTTCAGCGCATTGGCTTTGTGGCTTTATATCGCCAAAGAAAAATTCTTCCGTCCGTTTGGTTTGACGGCAAAAATCGGCAAACCCGATTTGACGGCTTTCAAACAGATTTGGAAAATCGGCGCACCCATCGGCTTGTCTTATTTCTTAGAAGCCAGCGCGTTTTCGTTTATCGTCTTTTTGGTGGCGCCATTCGGCGAGGATTATGTCGCCGCGCAACAAGTCGTCATCAGCCTGTCGGGCATTTTGTATATGGTTCCGCAAAGCGTCGGCTCAGCAAGCACGGTACGCGTTGGCTTTTCGCTCGGACGGCGCGATTTTTTGCGGGCGCGTTATATTTCAGGCGTGTCGCTGGTGTTGGGCTGGGTACTTGCCACCTGCACCGCGCTGCTCTTGGTCATCTTTCGCTTTCAGTTAGCCAGTATGTACACCAACGATGCGGCAGTATTAGGCATTGCCGCGACCGTTTTATTTTTCGCCTCCCTATTCCAACTGGCAGACGCCACCCAATGTATCGCTTCATATGCGCTGCGCGGCTATAAAGTGACCAAAATGCCGATGTTCATCCATGCTGCCGCTTTCTGGGGTTGCGGCCTGTTGCCCGGCTACCTGCTTGCCTATCATGTCGATATGGGCATTTACGGCTTCTGGACCGTGCTGACCGTTTCACTGACGATTGCCGCCATCGCATTGGTATGGTGCCTGGAGCTTTGCAGTAAAGAGATGATCAAATCGCATAAGGCCGTCTGAAAAATACAAGCAGTCTTTCTCCAATGATTACGCTATTTAATCAACGAATTCCTATTTTAAAGTTAAACCCATGCAACCCATCCAATACCAAACCGACCTCACCTCCTACAACACTTTCGGCCTGAAAGCCCAAGCTCAAGCATTTGTCGCACTCAAACATGCCGACGAGTTGCGCGACATCGTCCGACTGCCCGAGTTCAACCGAGATACTGTTTTATGGCTTGGCGGCGGCAGCAATATCCTTTTGATGGAGGACTACGCCGGTCTGGTTGTGCATATGGAAAACAAGGGAATTCGTGAAATTGAGCGTTCAGGCGGCCTGGTTTATATCGAAGCGCAAGCCGGGGAAATTTGGCATGATTTTGTTTTGCATACGGTTGGGCTGGGTTTAAGCGGGCTGGAAAACCTGAGCCTGATTCCGGGTACGGTCGGCGCGTCTCCGGTACAAAACATCGGTGCATATGGTGTTGAAGCGAAAGATGTTATCCATAGCGTACGCTGCTTTGATTTGGATACGGAAACCTTTGTCGAGCTTTCCAATGCCGACTGTGACTTTGCCTATCGTGAAAGCCTGTTCAAACAGGAAGGCAAAGGACGTTATGTGATTGTTTCGGTTGTATTTGCGTTGAAAGAGCATTTTGTGCCGAACTTGGGCTATGGCGATTTGGCGGCAGCGGTTGCCGAACTGAGCCAAGGCCGTGAGGCGACGGCCAAAGATGTTTCCGATGCAGTGTGTGCAATCCGCAACAGTAAACTGCCTAATCCTAACGTACTTGGTAATGTTGGGAGTTTCTTTAAAAACCCTGTTGTCAGCGCTGAAAAAGCGGCCGATTTGTTGCAGCAATACCCCATTATGCCACGCTATCCGCAGCCTGACGGTTCGGTCAAACTCGCGGCCGGCTGGCTGATTGACCAATGCCGTCTGAAAGGCCATCAGATCGGCGGTGCGGCAGTGCATGACAGACAGGCTTTGGTTTTGGTGAATAAAAACAATGCATCCGCGCAAGATGTCCACCAGCTGGCACAATATGTTTGTAATACAGTATTTACTCAATTTCAGGTAGAATTACACGCAGAACCCAACTGGCTGCCTACTTCATACAGCCTATAAAACAAAGGAGTGTATCCCATGCCGCGCATTGCTAAAGTCAACACTTACACACGAATCATCAATGCCAGCCTCGCCTTATTCAACGAAGAAGGCGAGCGCAATATCAGCACCAACCACATTGCCGCCCATTTAGGTATCAGCCCGGGCAACCTCTACTACCATTTCCGCAACAAAGACGAAATCATCGTCCAATTGTTTAAGCGTTACAGCGAGGCCCTGCTTGTCTACCTTAACGAAGCCGTGTTGCCGTCTAATGTGGAAGACTCCATCAACTACATGGCCGGTATTTATGATGTGATGTGGGAATACCGTTTCCTTTTCAGCGATGTAAATACCCTGCTTGCCCGCAGTGCCGAATTATTGGGCGAACACAATACCTTTACCCAAGCCAAAGTTTCCCCGCTGTTGGTCAACCTGCTGACCCAGCTCAACGGTCTGAACATCATCAGCGCAGACCAAACCGCCATGAACGACCTTGCCGTCAATATGTGGATGGTGACAAAATACTGGTTCGACTTCGACAGCTCCCTGCGCGGCCGCGCCAAGTTGACCGAAGATTCCAAAGTACGGGGCGTCAGCCGCACACTCAGCCTGTTGCGCCCTTACCTCCTGCCGGAACACCGTGCCGAATTCGACCAAAAAATCGGCAGCAACCATTAATTCTTCCATACAAAGGCCGTCTGAAAACGTGGCTTTAACCAAGTTAAAGCTATTTTCAGACGGCCTGTTAATTTTCGGATGCTTTATTTATGCACCTTCCCGATATTTCCATTCTCGGCCTGGGCTATCTCGGCCTGCCGCTGGCACAAAAATTTTATGAGCAAGGTAGTCAGGTAGCCGCCATCAAACGTAACCTGACCTCTGATGACATCAATCTGCCGATTGAACTCGACATTATCGATTTGAATCAAGACGATATTTTTCACAGTTCGACCTTGTGGCAAAACCACATCAACAAGCCGACATGGTTTTGCCTGCTTCCGCCTTCGTCATTAAACCATTACGCCGATACCCTGAAAAAATGGATTCAACTTGCCGAGCAGTCCAAGGTACAACACATCATCTTCACCAGCAGCACCAGCGTGTATGGCGACCAAGCACGCATATGCGATGAAACCACGCCGCCCGATCCGCAAACCGAATCCGCCCGTCAAATCCTCGCAGTCGAGCAAACCTTGCTTGAAAGTGCCGTACCCCATATCGACATACTGCGACTGGGCGGACTTTATTCCGCCGACCGTCATCCTGTTACCAAGCTGGTTCAAAAAACACGCATTCAAGGCGGCAATCAACCCGTCAATATTCTTCATAAAGACCTTGCCGTCCAAGTTCTCTTTCAGACGGCCTGCCAAGCTGACGGCAAGCGTATCCGCAATATTGTCGAACCCCGCCACCCAAGCCGGGCCGAATTTTATACTGCCGAAGCGGCCAAACTCGGACTGCCGGCTCCTGATTTCATCGTTGATGACAAAAGCAACGGCAAAATTGTAAATACCGTTTGCGCAGACGGTCTAAGCCTGTAAAATTGCGACTCAATCCATTCATCCGTTTTAGACGGCATTCAGAGTAAACCATGTCCGCCCTATTTCCCCTTATCAACCACCTGATACAGCAAAATCCAGAGCAACAGCGCGAGCTGTCTGAATTTGCAGGCAGCATCATCTGCATCAGCCTGACCGGTTTCAGACTGACCGGACGCATCAGCGAACAAGGTTTTCTTGAAACCGCAAACGAAACCGCCGACACCAACATCACATTCCACAACAGCGCCATCCAAAAAATCCTCCAAGGCGGCCAGCCCGGCGTGGGCGACATCAGCCTCGAAGGCGACTTGGTATTAGGTATGTCCGTCCTTCCTATTTTGGGTGGTCTGCGCTATTATCCGAGCGAAGATTTAGCGCGTGTATTCGGTCATGTAGCCGCAGAAAGCATCAGCTCGCGCGCCGGCGATATCGGCCGCACCATGAAAAAAATCGGCAAAAGCATTGCCGAACAAATCAGCGACTTTTCACGCGAACCCGAATCCCCTGTTATCGACCAAGCCACGCTTGCCGAATGGTTGGAAGAAGTGGACAAACTGCGTGACGACGTTGCCCGCCTAAACGAACGCCTCGACCGGCTCGAGCGCGATATCTGGATAGATTAGACACTTAATTTCAGACGGCCTACTATCATGAAAAGCCCATTTAAAAACATCGGTATCGTTACACGTCCCAATACGCCCGAAATTCAAGATACCGTCCACACATTGGTTTCTTTTCTGCGCGAAAACGGCTTCACCATCTATCTGGATGAATTGAGCGTAGAAGAACACTGCGTCTATATCCAAGATTCCGCCTACTGCGAAATCGTAAACAAAGCCCAGCTGGGCAAATATTGCGACCTCGTCGTTGTACTCGGTGGCGACGGTACCTTCCTCTCCGCCGCCCGCGAAGTCGCCCCCCGCGCCGTTCCCATCATCGGCATCAATCAAGGCCACTTGGGCTTTCTTACCCAAATCTCACGAGACACCATGGTTGAGGGCATCCGCCCCGTACTGGAAGGCAAATATCTGCCCGAAGAGCGCATCCTCATCGAAGCCAGCATCATTCGTGACGGCGAAACCATCGAACGCGCCCTCGCCCTCAACGACACCGTACTGTCTCGTGGTGGCGCAGGTCAAATGATTGAATTTGAAGTATTTATCAATCAAGAATTTGTCTATACCCAACGTTCGGACGGCCTGATTATTTCCACGCCGACAGGTTCGACCGCCTACGCGCTTGCCGCCGGCGGCCCCATCATGCAGGCCGGTCTGCACGCCTTCACACTTGTGCCTATCTGCCCGCAATCCATGACCAACCGTCCGATTGCCATCCCCGACACCAGCGTGATTGAAATTCTCATTACAAAAAGTGGCGACGCACGCGCACATTTTGACGGACAATCCCATATCGACGTGCAAAACTTCGACCGCATCCTCATCCGCCGCTATCACAATCCCTTGCGCGTCCTCCATCCCACCGATTACCAATACTTCAAAACCCTGCGTCAAAAGCTGCATTGGGGCGAACAATTGATTTAAACACCACTTCAATAAACAGGCTGACCATGAAAACCATTTCAAAAACCTTAATCATCGCGTTGTGTACCCTTTCCTCCCTATCCGTCTCCGCACACGGCATGCACAAAAGCAAACCTTTATCCTTTGAAGAATTGCCGAAAATCTGCCAGCAATACTTTACCCGAGCGGATGCGTGTTACCAAAAAGCAGGCGATAAAGCATCGTTCCAACGCGACAACACAAAATACCTGCGCCAAATCTTGCCCGCCGCCGACGTAGGCCAACGTGAACGCATGTGCCAAATTGCCATGGATACATTCGCTGAAAAAACAAAAAACTTGAGTTGCGAATAAAGACCCCTGTCTTAGCTCTAGCAATTTCTGATTCCATAAAAAGGCCGTCTGAAACATTGGATTGTTTCAGACGGCCTTTTTAATATTTTATAACTAATTATTAATAGCTAGTCTATACTAAATTTTACCAATATTTATAATTATTGATAATAATCAAAAATAATTAAAATAGACATGTTTATTCATGATAATCACCGTAGAAAAGATATATCATGACGCCTTTCGTAATGTGATATCAATAAAGGATAAGCGGTGAAAAAACAATTTTTATGTAACAAAAATAAAATGTTATGCGCCATTTTGGCTGTTTTCTCAGGCCAGTCATTTGCAGAAGAAATTCCTCAAGTAGATATACCTGAAGTCAAAGTTGTCGGTAATGCGCCTTCAAGTAACTGGCGTTTGCAGCCTGGCGCAAAAGACTATCTAAGAGATGGAGAAGTTTTAACTACAAACGATTTAAAAACAAAACGCGCTGTATCGCTCGGACAGACTGTGGAACAAGTCTCCGGCGTTCAAAACAATGCTTACGGCCCCAATACCGGCGTACCGCAAATCCGCAGCTTGAGCGGCTCGCGCGTATATGTCAGTGAAAATGGTTTGGGTATTTCGGATGCCGCTTCTGTCAGCCCCGATTTGCCGCTGATGGTCAATCCGTTCATAGCGGAAAAGATTACCGTTTTAAAATCATCGGCAGCAGTCTTGTATGGCGGCAACGCGATTGGCGGCGCAGTTGACGTCGATACCGGCGTGATTGCCACAGCACTGCCTGAAAAAGATTTAAACGGCAAAGTCGAAGTTAGCGGCGGCTACAATACGCCGCGTGTCGCAGCGTTCAAATTAAACGGCAAAGTCGGCAATGTGGCTTGGCATTTGTCGGGGGCAGACACTCATGCCAATGATTACCGTATCCCCGGCGATTCCAAACCGGCCGCCTGTTACGATCATGCCAATATTTCTAGTTCTCGCCTGATGTGGGCATGTCAGGTTACGCCCGACATTACCGAAACCTTAAACAAAGGCTATTACCGTTATGTCGCGAAAGACATTCCGGCTTTCATTGAACAATGGAAACGCTATAACGACGGCTCGGAACCTGATGAATCTGAATTGTACAAATTAAACAAACCATCCTGGGGCAATTGGGTAGAAAATCCGCTTTATGACGGCAGTCCAAACTTTAGAAATAAAGTCATCAATGCCATGAAAGACGATATGCCTGTTGAAAAAGGCCGTCTGAAAAACAGCCATTTGAGCAATCAAAACTTTGCTTTTGGCCTGAGCCATATCGGTGAACGCAGCTATGCCGGCGTATCCGTCAGCCGCTTCTTGAGCAAATCCGGTATTGCAGGCTTTGGCTATTACAATTTTTCCGAATCAGGCCACCACCACAGCGGTACCCACAAAGCACCGGTACGCGAATACGCTTCCGTACGCGCCCAACAAACCCGTTGGCAGGCAGAAGCCATGTACCGGCCATTGACGCCATGGATTGAAAACATCAAATTTCAAGCCGCCTATACGCAAAATCCAACATCCGAATACTTGGGCGACACCAAAATGCAAACTTTGGACAGCAAAACTTTCCAAAGCCGTTTGGAGTTCAACCACAAAGCAGATTCTTGGTTGAAAGGTACATTGGGCGCAGATTGGAAACAGCGCAGCACCGAATCTTCAGGCATCAACGGCAAACGCACCGGAAACTATGCCTACCTGCCCGATACAGATAGCAAAGAATACGGCATTTTCGCTTTGGAAAACTTCAAGTGGAAAAACTGGAATGCATCTTTGGGTTGGCGACATGGCGAAGTCCGCCACTCGGTCGACATCGGTGATTACAAACCTGGACGCAATAGCTCGACCGTTAAAGGATTGGAAGAGAGAGGCCGTCTGAAATACAGTTTAAACCACTATCATGCAGGCTTAGGCGTAGATTTGTTTGACTTCTTAAAACTGGGTGCACGATACAGCCGTTCACAACGCGCTCCTGAAGTCAACGAGTTGTATGCAGGTGGCGATCACTATGCCCTGATGGCTTCAGAATCACACTGGGGAGTAGACGTACTGCGTCCGGAAACAGCAGGCATTTGGGAGGTAAACGGAGAAATCGGTTGGAAAGACGGCCGCTTCCGTGCAAGCTGGTATAAAACCCAATTTAAAGACTACACCTTCCTCGTAGATGCCGCACATGACGGCGGCCAACGCCTGCCAACCAAATACTGGCGCTCCGGCGATACCCAGCTTCACGGCGTGGAATTGGAGGTAAACCAATGGTTTGACCTGAATAAATACGGCACATTGGAAGCCCGCCTGTTTGGCGATTTCGTACACAACCGCGCCGATTTGGACGACGAGCGCAACAGCACATTAGGCAATGGCAACCGTGTCCGCAACAACGGCTATTACATGCCCAATATGCCCGTATCCCGCTACGGCGCAGGCCTGACATGGAATAAAGGCAACTGGCAATTGGGCACCAGCCTGACACGCTACCGCCCTGCCAAACATACAGGCCACATGGCTGCCAACTACAAAGAGCCTGTTTTGGGCGGCTATACCATATGGGATATGTACATGAGCCATACCACCAAACATGGAAAATCGACAGCCGAATGGTTCCTCGATGCACGCAACCTTGCCAATCGTACTGCAAGACCGCAAAACTCCATGCTCAAATATATCGCACCATTGCCGGGCCGCTCCGTCCGCGCCGGTGTAAGGCTGACGTTCTAAGTTGAAAATAAAACAAACCGGATTTCCAGTTGATGGAAATCCGGTTTTCTTTTTTGATTATTTGATTTTCAGACGGCCTTTTATACAACTTAAGAAAAGACATAAATCATAAGCAACTTATTTCAAGATGGCCCGTTTTCATCTGATACTACAAATATTCCTTTAAAGCCTATTACATTTTCCCCACCATATTTCCTTGTTTGGAAACCAAAAGCTGGTCGATTTTCAAATTTTCAGTATCAATGATTTCAAACTTATAACCGGCATAAACCAGAAAATCCGTACGTTTCGGAATTTTGCGCAGGGAATACATCATAAAGCCGGCGATGGTTTCATAATTTTCCGAATTGGGAAACTCTTCAATATCCAGCGCACGCATGACATCGGTAAGCGGCGTGGCACCATCCACCAGCCAAGTGTCTTCGGTGCGGCGGATGATCTGCGGCTCTTCTTCGGTATTGACCAGCTCGCCCATAACGATGCTCATCACGTCTTTCAACGTGACCACGCCGACCACCAGCGCGTATTCGTTCACCACCACGGCAAAGTCTTCGCCGGAAGTTTTGAAGGTTTCCAAGACATCGTAAAGCGACAGCGTGTCGGGGATGAACAAGGCTTTACGTAACACGCGTTTGTCGGTCAGGCGGACGTCTTTTTCTTTTAAAAACAAGGTCAACAGCGTATGCGATTCGATATAGCCGATGACACGTTCCAAGTCGCCGTCGCATACGAGAAATTTATTGTGCGGTTTTTCCGACATCATTTCCAATACGGTATCGCTGTCGTCGTGTTTGTCAAAATAGGCGATATATTCGCGCGTACTCATGGTAGAAGTAACCGTACGCTCCTGCATATCGAAAATATTTTCAATCAGATAGTGTTCTTGTTCTTTCAATACACCAGCCTGCGCACCGGCATCAACGACGGCATAAATATCTTCCGAGGTCAGCTGCTCCTGACGGACGGTTGAGATTTTGAAGAGTTTGAATATTGCGTTTGCCAATCCGTCAAAAACCCAGACAAGGGGCTTTAAGATAAAAATCAAAAACATCATTGGACGGACAATGCGTACCGCCACCGCTTCGGGATGGGTCATTGCCATGCGCTTGGGCATCAGGTCGGCAATTAAAATAAAGCTGCCTGTAACCAGCGAGAAAGTCAGCAAAGAGGCAACTGTGCTACCCCAACTGCCTACATTCTCCAACAGCTTGCCAAAATACGGACGTATTGCCGCTTCGCCGACGATACCGGCGAGAATGGCGACGGCGTTCAAACCGATTTGGACGACGGTGATGAAGCTGCCCGGCTGCTGCTGCATATTGAGTACATCCAGCGCGCGCGTGTCGCCGCCGTCTTTTGCCATGACCTGCAATTTGATTTTACGTGCCGAGGCAAGCGCGAGTTCGGAACAGGACACAAACGCACTAATAACAATCAGCAGGCACAATAATAGTAAGGCTTCAAAAATATTCATGAAAATTTGTGTGTATGGTATAGGTTAAAAATATTCAAACAGCAAAGGCCGTCTGAAAAACTCAATTTGATCTTAGATTTGTATTATGTTCATTTACTGTTTTAATCATCCAGCGCATCTTCATCCAAGGATTTCAGCCATTTCAGCTTTTCGCCAATTTTGATTTCCAATCCACGCGGGACGGGTTGGTAGAAATCGGGTTCGTCCAAGCCATCGGGCATATAGCTCTCACCGGCAGCGTAGGCATTCGGCTCGTCGTGGGCATAGCGGTATTCACGTCCGTAACCCAACTCTTTCATCAACTTGGTCGGCGCATTGCGTAGGTGGACAGGCACTTCGTCGCTGGCATTTTCTTTGACGAAGCGGCGCATTTGGTTGTATGCCTTATAGCCCGCGTTGGATTTCGCGGCGGCGGCAAGGTACAACACGGCTTGAGCCAAAGCGAGTTCCCCTTCTGGCGAGCCTAAGCGCTCATAAGTAGCGGCGGCATCATTGGCAATCGTTAAGGCACGCGGATCGGCCAAGCCGATGTCTTCCCATGCCATACGGACAATGCGGCGGGCGAGATAGCGAGGATCGGTACCACCGTCGAGCATACGGCAGAACCAATACAATGCCGCATTAGGATGCGAACCGCGCACAGATTTGTGCAACGCGGAGATTTGGTTGTAGAAACTCTCACCACCCTTATCAAAACGGCGGATTTGCGCACCCAAACTGTCTGCCAGAAATTCGGCGGTTAGGGTTTTCAGACGGCGTGTATCGGCAGCGCGTAAAAGTTGCTCGATCAAGTTCAACAATCTGCGCGCATCGCCATCGGCGGTATTCACGAGCAATTCTTGCGCATCCACATCAATCGTAAAATCTTGGTATTCGGGCAAAGCCAATACTTTGGCAATCAACTTTTTCAGGTCGTCTGAAGACAAGGATTGCAAAACATACACCTGCGCTCTGCTGAGCAATGCCGGATTGACTTCAAATGACGGGTTTTCCGTGGTGGCGCCGATAAAGGTTAATAGGCCACTTTCGACATAAGGCAAAAATGCGTCCTGTTGCGCTTTGTTGAAGCGGTGTACCTCGTCAACAAATAAAATCGTCGCGCGCCCTTGTTGCAAGGCAATTTCAGCTTTCTCGATTGCCTCGCGTATGTCTTTCACGCCGGAAAATACGGCAGAAACCGGCAGAAATTGGGCATTAAAGCTTTGCGCCAAAATCCGCGCCAGCGTGGTTTTGCCTACCCCCGGCGGCCCCCACAGCAACATAGAATGCGGCTTTCCTCCCTCGACCGCTACGCGCAAAGGTTTGCCTTCGCCGATTAAGTGCTGCTGCCCAATGACATCGTCTAAAGAATGCGGACGCAGGCGTTCGGCAAGCGGCGCATCGGGTTGGCGGGTGAAAAGGTCGGACATGGCGGTTTCCGTGAAAGAGAGGTTTCAGACGACGTGGATTATAGCAGGTCGTCTGAAAGGGGGATTAACGCTCTTTGGGCGTAATATCAATATAATTTTCATTCAAAATTTGTAGTGATTTCCCGCTGATGACGATACATTCCTCAGCTAATTTCGCAGCTTCCTCTTTTCCTTTGTTGTTTTCAGCAGTCGGTGGGCAGAAGACCTTAGTGTCACCTAAGTTCCAAGCCATGTAGCCGTATAGGGCGTTGTTGCGTTGTTCGGGGATTGAAGAACAGGTAATGCCTTTTTCTACTTTTTCTTTTTCTGAAAGGGAAGAACATTTGAAATTTTGTTTTAACTTGAGCAAATCACCTCTTCTAATGCCATTGTTTGGTTGGAAATTATTATGTAATAAATACCAGGATGAGTTTGCGGGAGTTTCAATGAAGCGGACAGTATTTAATAAATATAAAATTGATTTTTCCCTAGAATACTGCGATGGCATGGCTGAAATAGTCATTAAAACTAGAAAAGAAGAAAAAATAGGCTCTGATAAGGTAATTTTTTTGTTATTCTTTTTATATAATTTTGCAAATGAAAAGTTAATATATAAAAGAAATATTATCAGTGAGATTAAGATTAACACATAAAGTAGTGGGAACTTAAAAAAATCATAAATTTTTTCTATAATAAAATAAAATATGACTATTATTGATAATATTAGTAGTGATGTATTTATAATATTTAAGATAGAAATAGGATCTTTAATTGTTTCAAGTTGTTTTCTGCCCTTTTTATCTGTTTTTTTATCAAAAGGGCTAATAAAGTATAATGTAGCAAATGGGAGGGTGAATAACAGATAAATTATACCTAAAGATACTGCTGAGGCTACTAAGCTTGATGGATTGTTTATAGTGTCAGGAAAAATACTTAGATAGTTAATATTCCCTAGATATGTATAGGCCAAAAAACCTCCTGTTACAATACCTATGGTAACTGAAATACCTGTTAGTTTATTAATTACATCTATATAATCAGTTTGCTTTGTTTTTAAATCAACTTGTGTTTGTTGCTTTATCTCGGGTGATGTAGGTTCTTTAATTCGATTGTTCGAAATACTATGTATTTTCTCTTTTTTGTTATCATTCGTTTTTAGCTGAATATGTAATTTTCGCTTTTTCATCATTATTAAATCCCTTCGTTTTAAAAGATTCTCAAAGCTCACCCAAAATTATAACCCAACAATCCCCAATCCCCCATCTCACACCGCTTACGGTATAATACGCGTTTGTTTAAAGACTTTGCGGGGCGTTTCAGACGACCTTGCAGCAAGGGATGGCTATGAATATGAAAAAGATGGTTGCCGTTGCTTCTGTGGCGGCGTTGTTGGGCGGTTGCGCTTCTGATTCTGACTCGGCGTTCGGCGGTTTGGGCGGCGGTACGGGTATCGGCGGCAGCGTGGTGAAAATGGCGGTCGATCATCAGTGCCGTTCGGAGTTGAACAAGCGCAACGAGTGGCGTTTGATCGCGCTGACGATGAGCGCGGACAAGCAGCGCGAGTGGGAAGATAAAATCTGCGGCTGCGCGAGCGAGGAGGCGCCGAATCAGGTGTCCGCGCAAGAGTTGATGGATGTTTTGAATCCTTCTTCGCGCGATCGGGCGATTGCGTCGGTAACGGTGAAAACTGTCAATGCTTGTTTCAAGCGTTTGTATAGATAATGTTTTTCAGACGACCTCTGTGTATCAGGGTTGTCTGAAAGTTTATAGTGGATTAAGGTCGGGATAGAGCGGTTTGCGGGATTGTCCGCAGGCGGGTTTCCTGTTTTGACCGGCAATATTTTTGTTTTTATAGAGAAGAAACCATGAAATACATCAGTACCCGCGGTGCAACCGCACGCAAGCAATTCAGCGAAGTTTTATTGATGGGTTTAGCTCCTGACGGCGGTTTGATGCTGCCTGAGCAATACCCTCAAATCGACTGTGCTACTTTAGACCAATGGCGCACACTCAGCTATCCTGAGCTGGCGTTTGAAGTCATGAGCCTGTTTGCCACCGACATCCCTGCTGATGATTTACGCGACATCATCAACCGCACCTACACCGAAGAAGTATTCGGTACCCAAGCCATTACTCCGGTGCGCACACTTTCAGACGGCATTAAAATCCAAGCACTGTCCAACGGCCCGACTTTGGCATTCAAAGACATGGCCATGCAATTCTTGGGCAATGCGTTTGAATATGTATTAAACAAAGAAGGCAAAGAACTCAATATCTTGGGCGCCACCAGCGGCGACACCGGCTCTGCCGCCGAATATGCCCTGCGCGGTAAAAAAGGCGTTAATGTCTTCATGCTGTCTCCGGAAGGCAAAATGAGCGCATTCCAACGTGCGCAAATGTTCAGCCTGCAAGATGCTAATATCCACAACATCGCCGTTGAAGGCATGTTTGACGACTGCCAAGACATCGTCAAAGCCGTACAAAACGATGCCGAATTCAAAGCCAAATACCACATCGGTACAGTCAACTCCATCAACTGGGGACGCATCATCGCCCAAGTCGTGTACTACTTTGCCGGTTATTTCAATGCCACTTCGAGCAATGATGAAAAAGTCAGCTTCTGCGTGCCAAGCGGCAACTTCGGCAATGTCTGCGCCGGCCATATCGCCCGCCAAATGGGTCTGCCTATCCACCGCTTGATTGTTGCCACCAATGAAAACGACGTATTGGACGAATTTTTCAAAACCGGCGCATACCGCCCGCGCAACAGCGAACACACCCACGTCACTTCCAGCCCGTCTATGGATATTTCCAAAGCCTCCAACTTCGAGCGTTTTGTGTTTGACCTGATAGACCGCGATGCAGACGAAATCAAAACATTATGGGCTGAAGTAGGCTCCGGCAAAGGTTTCAATTTGGAATTTATGTTAAACAAAGTACATCAACAATATGGCTTTGTTTCCGGCAAATCGACCCATGCCAACCGCCTTGCCACCATCAAACAGGTTTACGAACAAGACCGTGAGTTGATTGATCCGCATACAGCCGATGGCGTCAAAGTAGCGCGTGAAGTACGCGAAGCCGGCGAAACCATCGTCTGTCTCGAAACCGCGTTGGCTGCCAAATTTGAAGCCACCATCCATGAAGCTGTCGGCGAAGTTGCCATCCCCCGCCCGGCCGCATTGGAAGGCTTGGAAAACTTGCCGCAACGTGTCCGTGTTGTCCCTAATAACGCAACGACAGTAAAAGACATCATTAAGGAAGCTTTGGCTTAACCAGCTGTCTTTGACGACTGAAGAGGCCGTCTGAAACTTTTTCAGACGGCCGCAACTGGTGCTTGAGAAGTGGATAACATTATTGCCAATCCTACCGCATCACAGTCGTTCTCATTATAAAATCAAGGCGTTAAAACAATACCAACTCCTTTCAACTTTCAATTGCAAACATTGTAATGACAGATATTTTCGTTTAGAATTGCATGTTTGCTCTAAATCTGGATTGATATGCAGACAACACAAGCCACATCCAACTGGGAGCTGTACAAGCGTTTGCTTGGATATTTAAAAAGCTATTGGAAGATGTTTATCGTCTCCGTAGTAGCCATGCTGATTGTCGCCGGTACGATGCCGGCTTTCGGTTACTTACTCAAACCTTTGATTAATGAAGGTTTTGTCGATAAAAACATGAAAAGCATGTCATGGTTGCCGCTGGCAATTGTGGCGCTGTTTTTCGTTCGCGGCCTGTTCAACTTCATTAACGAATATTGCACGACTTATCTGTCCAGCCACTTGGTGCAGCGTTTGCGCGGTGAAATGTTCAATAAAATGATGCACCTGCCGACTTCGTATTTCAGCAGCAATACCGGCGGCCGTCTGATGTCGCGCATTTTAAACGACGTCAACCAAATTACCGATGCAGGATTTAACGTCATTACCGTGATCGCCAAAGACGGCGTGAGCGTGGTCGGTCTGTTGGGCTTGTTGACTTATCTAAACTGGCGTTTGACCCTGATTACTTTTATTATTTTGCCGGTCGTCGCCGTATGTATCCAAACGGTCAGCAAACGCTTGCGCAAATTGTCTGCCAACAATCAAATTTACATCGGTCAGCTGATGCAGGTTTTGGGAGAAAGCATCAATGGTGAACGTGTTGTGAAAATCTATGGCGGTCAAGATTATGAAAATCGCCGCTTCAACCGTATTGCCGACGATGTGCGCCGCAACCTGCTCAAACAGGTTTCCGCCAGCTCTGCCGGTACCGGCATTACGCAATTAATGGCTTCGGTTGCACT
The DNA here is from genome assembly GCF_041433195.1 of Neisseria sp. 27098_8_139. NCBI lineage: Bacteria > Pseudomonadati > Pseudomonadota > Betaproteobacteria > Neisseriales > Neisseriaceae > Neisseria > Neisseria sp. 27098_8_139. Next base: position 24,242 of record NZ_JAPWBA010000004.1, on the reverse strand, counting down.
GGCTGCGATTATTTACGCAGCGGCACGCCAAGCAGGGCTTTCAGGATTTAGTGCAGGCGATTTTATGTCGTTTTTGTCCAGCATGATCATGATGTTTGACCCCATCAAACGTATGACCGGCGTGATGCAATCCCTGCAACGCGGTTTGGCGGCGGCAGAAAGTGTCTTTACCTTTTTGGATCAACCCGAAGAGAGCAACGAAGGCAAACAAATCCTCAGCCCAAACCCTGGAGATATTGAATTTTGCGATGTTGTACACCGCTATCCTGAAGCCGAACGCAACAGCTTGAACCACATCAACCTGCTTGTACCGCAAGGCAAAGTGACTGCATTGGTCGGCGCATCAGGCTGCGGTAAAACCACTCTGGCCAATATGTTGCCGCGCTTCCTAAATCCGGATGAAGGCAAGGTTTTGATTGGCGGTATCAACATCAAGGAATATACACTCGAAAGCCTGCGCAGCCGCATGGCATTTGTCGGCCAAAACGTTATCCTGTTTAATGGTACGATTGCTGAAAACATTGCCTATGCTCAAGCTGACAAATTCAGTGAAGAAGAAATTATCAATGCTGCAAAAGCCGCGAATGCTTGGGAATTTATCCAAAAAATGCCGCAAGGTTTGCACACTGAAGTTGGCGAAAACGGTTTAAAACTGTCCGGCGGCCAACGTCAGCGCCTCGCCATTGCGCGTGCGCTTTTGAAAAATGCGCCGATTTTGATTTTGGACGAAGCCACCAGCGCATTAGATAATGAATCCGAACGTTTGGTACAAACCGCATTGGAAAACCTGATGCAAAACCGTACCACATTGGTGATTGCCCACCGACTTTCAACCATCGAAAAAGCCGACAATATCGTTGTGATGCACGAAGGCAATGTAGTCGAACAAGGCACTCATCATGAATTGATCAACGCAGGCGGACGCTATTCCGACCTGCACAGCCTCAGCGAAAAATCAGCCAAACCGGCAAGCAAGTAGCTGAACACCATATTCCATTCTTTTTATTAACCTCGGCCGCCCCTACCTATTCTTTTCAGACGGCCTTATCCGACAGGAAATATCAATGGCAGCATTCAACACCCAGAAAGTCTTGTCCGTACACCACTGGACCGACGCTTACTTCACTTTCACCTGTACCCGTGACGAGTCTTTGCGCTTTGAAAACGGCCAATTCGTCATGGTCGGCCTGATGGTAGACGGCAAACCGCTGATGCGCGCATACAGCGTGGCTTCTGCCAACTGGGAAGAGCATCTGGAATTTTTCAGTATCAAAGTACAAGACGGCCCATTGACCAGCCGCCTGCAACACCTTAAAGTCGGCGACGATGTCCTCATCAGTAAAAAACCGACCGGTACACTGGTTGCCGGCGACCTGAATCCGGGCAAACATCTCTACCTCTTGAGCACCGGTACCGGTATCGCCCCTTTCTTGAGTATTACCAAAGACCCTGATGTTTATGAGCAATTCGAAAAAATTATCTTGGTTCACGGCGTACGCTACAAAAAAGACTTGGCATACTACGACCGCTTCACCAAAGAATTGCCCGAACACGAATACTTGGGCGACTTGGTTAAAGAAAAACTGATTTACTACCCGATCGTTTCACGCGAAGAATATGTACATCAAGGCCGTCTGACCGATTTAATGCGCAGCGGCAAACTCTTTGAAGACATCGGCCTGCCTAAAATCAATCCGCAAGACGACCGCGCTATGCTGTGCGGCAGCCCAGCCATGTTGAAAGACACCTGCAACGTTTTGGACGAATTCGGACTGACCGTTTCTCCGAAAACCGGCGTTCGCGGCGACTACCTGATTGAGCGCGCATTCGTCGATCAATAACGTACGTTAGCAACAGGCCGTCTGAAACCCTTCTTTCAGACGGCCTAAACCTTAATAATTTATCCCACATTATGCCTACTCTACTCATCATCCGTCCGTCCAACCGTCCACAGCAAGATATCCAAACCTGCCATACAGCCGGTTGGCAGGCTCAGGTATTGAGTCCGATTGAAATAGAGGTGGATCGTTCGGCGCAAAAAAAACTCCCCGAACAATTCAAGCAAGCCGACGTCGTGTTTTGGGTCAGCCCGACCGCTATTGAAACCGCAGCGCCGCATCTGAACTTTTCAGACGGCCACAAAGCACACATTACCGTCGGCCAAACCAGCCAACATACTTTGGCGCAATTCTCCCCCTATCCCGTATTCTCTCCCGAAGACGGCAACGACAGCGAAGCCGTCTTGAGAATGCCTATTTGGAAAAACCTGCCACCCAACGCCCGAGTTCTAATCATTCGAGGTCATGGCGGCCGTGATTTTTTAGCAGACAAACTGACCGAACTGGGTTTCCAAATCGACATCGCCGAAATCTATTTCAGACGGCCACACGCCATCGATTGGCAGAACTTTAAAACTGAAGACATCGCTGCCGCCTACGTCACATCCGGCGAGCTCGCGCGCGAATTTTTCCATCAGATTCCGCCGCAATTTTCCCGATTCTTCGAATCCTTGCTATACTTTACCCACCATCCGCGTATTGCCGATGCACTTCGCATCGTCGGCGCCAAACATGTAGAAACCGTCACTTCTTTATCCGCTGCACTTTCATCCATGCCACAAAGGAGCCAAGCAGTGAACCCAGTCGAAGACAATAAAGATACCCAACAAGTTGCCAATACGGCAGCTCCGGGGCCTGAACGTTCTGAAAACACAAGGCCGTCTGAACAAATCAAACCTACCCAACCTCAGCGAGTGGAGGCGAGCATGCCCGAGTCCAACAATCTCCCACAAAACAACGCCCCTGTTATCATCAAACAATCTGGCGGCAAAGCCTTGGCCGCAGGTGCAACCGTCTTGGCACTGCTTAGCTTGGGCGCGAGCGGATTCCTGTTTGTACAGGGCCAAAATGTTTTAAAAAACCAAGAGCTCGAATTCAACCAAAAAATCGACAAAGCTGCATTGGGCGAGTCTGAAAACGCCAGCCTTTTAAAAGACAACCTCAACCGCCAAACCGCTATTCAAGCCGAGTTAGACCGCCTGAACAACGGTCAAAAAAACAATAGCGATCAAATCCTGCAATTGCAGAAAGCTTATCAAGAGTTACTCAAAGGCCGTATCAACTGGCTGGTCGACGAAGCCGAATCGATGTTGAACACTGCTTCGCAACAATTGATGCTGTCAGGCAACCTCCAAGGCGCAGTCAGCGTATTGGAACACATCGACAGCCGCTTAAGCCGTTTTGAACAACCTGAACTTATCCCCATCAAACAAGCCATCAGCAATGATTTGGCCGCGCTGAAAAACCGTCCTTATGTCGATATTTCCGCTACTGCCTTGCGTATCGACCGTTTGGAAACCGGTATTTCAGGCCTGCCTTTGGTTTTGGACGGCGTATTAAAACCAGGTGCCGCGCCTGTCGAAGCCGCCAATTCAGGAACTTGGTGGGAAAATACATGGGAAAAATCCCTCAATGCCCTCAAAGGCTTGGTTGAAGTCCGTCATCTGGACAGCAACGACGCCATGTTGATTTCACCCGATCAAACCTACTTTATCCGTGAAAACCTGCGCCTGCGCCTTTTGGATGCGCGCATTGCCCTGTTGCAACACAACGGCGAAGTGTATCAAAGCGATTTGAACAACGTTGAAGCAACCGTGAAGCAATACTTCGACAGTAAATCCCCTGCTACCCAGTCATGGCTGAAAGAGTTGGCCGAACTCAAAGCCCTTGATGTCCGTATGATTTCAGACGACAGCCTGAAAGCCAGCTTGAGCGCCGTTCGCGCTTTTCAAGAAGGTTCGCGTATACAAATGACGACCGAAGAAGCTGCACAAACCCAAGCTGCCGAGCAAACCGCTTCCGCTCCGGCTGCAGCTACCGAACAAGCCACAACTGCCGCACCGGCGGCCGCTTCTGCCTCTCAATCTCTGGAAGCACCTGCTTTGCCGTCTGAAAACAAAAAAGAACCGGCCGCCGAAGCTGCCAAACCACAAAACCAAACCAAGCCTGCTGCCAAAATTAAAGGAGAGCAAGCATGAAAACCGTCGTTTGGATTGTCATTCTGTTTGCAGCCGCCGTCGGTTTAGCCTTGGCTTCCGGCATTTATACCGGCAACGTGTACGTCGTGGTTGAGCAAACCATGCTGCGTATCAATCTGCATGCCTTTGTTTTAGGTCTGCTGTTGAGCGTATTGGTCTTGTATTTCCTGATTAAATTCGTGTTCGGCCTCTTGAACATTCCGGCGCGTATGCAACGCTTCGGCATTGCCCGCAAAGGCCGTCAGGCTTCTGCCTCTTTGAACAGCGCAGGTCTGGCATATTTTGAAGGCCGTTTTGAAAAAGCCGAACAAGAAGCCGCCAAAGTCTTGCAAAACAAAGAAGCAGGCGACAACCGCACCCTGGCTTTGATGTTGGGCGCGCATGCGGCCGACCAAATGGAAAACTTCGAATTGCGCGACCGCTACCTGCATGAAATCGAACACCTGCCACAAAAACAACAGCTTTCCCGTCATCTTTTGCTGGCCGAATCTGCACTGAGCCGCCGCGATTATCCGACTGCCGCACAAAACCTTGAAGCCGCAGCAAAAATCAATAGCAACTTAAGCCGCCTAGTCCGCCTGCAATTGCGTTATGCCTTTGATCATGGCGATGCTGCAGATGTCTTGGCAAAAGCAGAAAAACTGGTTAAAGCCGGCGCCATCAACGATTACGAAGCCGAACAGTATCAAAATTGGGCATATCGCCGCCTCTTAAGCGAAGCAACCGATGCAGGCAGTCTGAAAGCTTGTTTGAAACACATTCCTGAAAGCATGAAATCAGGCGAATTGTGTGTCGCGATTGCCGAAAAATACGAGCGTTTGGGTTTGTATGCCGAGGCGGTCAAATGGGTTAAAGCCCATTATCCGCAAACCCGTCAGCCTGAGCTCTTGGAAGCATTTGTCGAATCCGTACGTTTCCTAAGCGAGCGCGAGCAACAAAAAGCCATCGACTTGGCAGACTCTTGGCTGCAGGAACAACCCGACAATGCACCACTGTTGATGTATCTTGGCCAACTGGCTTACGGACGCAAACTTTGGGGCAAAGCCCAAGGCTACCTCGAAGCCAGCATCGCCCTGCAGCCCAGCGTATCCGCACATTTGGTCTTGGCCCGCGTGTTTGATGAAACCGACCAACCGCAAAAAGCTCAAGAACAACGCAATTTGGTTTTGGAAAGCGTGGCCGAAGAAGAACATCCGGCAGCCCTTCCTCAGTCAAATTGATGTGCTGATTTCGCATTAAGCGACAATATGAAATCTACAACAGAACCAACCATTTAATCATTTCAGACGGCCTCAATACATATCTAAGGCCGTCTGAACTTTGTCCAACACACCAAATCAGAAAGCCTCTCTACCATGACTGCTCTGAAAAACGACACTTTCCTCCGCGCCCTGCTCAAACAGCCTGTCGAATACACTCCTATCTGGATGATGCGCCAAGCCGGACGCTATCTGCCTGAATACAAAGCCACGCGCGCACGCGCAGGCAGCTTTCTCGATTTGTGCAAAAACACCGAGCTGGCAACCGAAGTTACCATCCAGCCTTTAGAACGTTTTGATCTAGACGCGGCAATTCTGTTTTCCGATATTCTGACCGTTCCCGATGCCATGGGTTTGGGCCTGTATTTTGCCGAAGGCGAAGGCCCGAAATTTGAACGCGCCTTGCAACACGAAGTCGACATTGCAAAACTGCAAGTTCCTGACATGGAGAAACTGCAATACGTCTTTGATGCCGTAACTTCCATCCGTAAAGCACTGGACGGCCGAGTTCCGCTGATCGGCTTCTCAGGCAGCCCGTTCACACTCGCCTGCTACATGGTTGAAGGCGGCAGCAGCAAAGAATTCCGCACCATCAAAACCATGATGTATTCGCGTCCTGATTTGCTGCATAAAATCCTCGACACCAATGCTCAAGCCGTTACCGCCTACCTCAACACCCAAATCGATGCCGGCGCACAAGCCGTACAAATTTTCGATACTTGGGGCGGCGTGTTGAGCGATGCCGCATTTAAAGAATTCAGCCTGAAGTACATCCGACAAATCGTTGCCGGACTCAAACGCGAAAGCGAAGGTCGCCGCGTGCCTGTTATCGTATTTGCCAAAGGCGGCGGCTTATGGCTGGAAAGCATGGCAGAAATCGGCGCAGATGCATTGGGCTTGGACTGGACCTGCAACATCGGCGAAGCCCGCCGTCGCGTCGGCGAACAAGTTGCCCTGCAAGGAAACTTCGACCCGTTTGCCCTCTTCGGTACACCGGAATCTATCCGCACCGAGGTCGCACGCATTCTTGCCGACTATGGCAACGGCAGCGGCCATGTATTCAACCTCGGACACGGCATCAACCAACACGCCGATCCGGAACACGCCAAAATTTTGGTCGATACCGTACACGAATTATCCCGTCAGTATCACCATTAATTAAAACAACTCAAAGGCCGTCTGAAAACAGAAACACGATTATCGTGTAAATTTGTTTTCAGACGGTTTTTCTATATACTTAATATCTGAAGCTTATCAGCTGACACCTTCAAACTTAAAAACACATCCACTCCCGCTACCGAATATGAATTTTTTTAAAGACATCACCTGGACCGAAATTTTCATCTTCGCCCACACCTGCGCCGCACTCGTCTGTATGCTGCGCGTGTTGTACAAACAAAAAAACATCGGCTCAACCTTTGCCTGGCTGATTATCCTATTCCTTTTCCCCGTATTCGGAACCATCGCCTACATCCTTATTGGAGAGCCTCGTCTAGGCACCGCCCGCGCCAAACGTACCGGCGAAATGAACCGCTTCTACCGCAACTTTGCCGCCACCCATCTAGCCGATATCTATCTCGACATTGCCGACCAAGTCAAATCACGATACCACGGCATCAGTAAAGTTGCCGAAAAAGGAACGGGGCTGGGTGCAACCAAAGGCAACGCCATGAGCCTGCTCTCTACCACAGATGCCATCATCGACAGCATGCTTGCGGACATACGCGCCGCAACCCATTCCTGCCTGCTGGCCTTTTACATTATCGAACCCAAAGGCCGCATTGAAGAAATTTTAAATGAAATTCTTGCCGCCGCAGATCGAGGCGTTGACTGCGCCATTCTGGCCGATGCCGTCGGCAGCAGGAGTTTTTTTGAAAGCGATTGGGTAGAGATACTGCGCCAAGCAGGCATTGAAGTACATACCTCATTGCCTGTCGGCATTTGGCGTACATTATTTACGCGTACCGACCTGCGCAACCACCGCAAAATCCTCGTTATCGACAGCAAAATTGGTTACACCGGCAGCTTCAACCTCGTCGACCCGCGCTATTTCAAACAAAACTCCGGCGTTGGAGAATGGGTCGATGTCATGATGCGCTGCACAGGGCCTATGGTTTTGGAACTGTCTGCCGTCTTCTTCGCCGACCTTGCCGTCGAAACCGATGAAAACCTCCAAAACGTACAAACATACCTCAACAAAGCCCAAAGCCTGCTGCCCCAAATCCTTCCTGAAAAAATGCAGCAAGGCGATATCGTTGCCCAAATCATTCCATCCGCCCCCGAGCAAGGCAGCTTCGTTATTTACGAAACCATCATCAGCGCCATCTATGCCGCCACCAAACAAATCACGATTACCACCCCCTACTTTGTCCCCGACGAGCCGCTTCTCATGGCATTAACCGTTGCCGCCAAACGCGGCGTCAAAGTGACCCTGATACTGCCTGCCAAAGTCGATTCACTGATGGTTCGCTACGCCTCACGCGCCTACTACCCTATGTTGCTGGAAGCCGGCGTCAAAATCGCCATGTTTGAAGGCGGTCTTCTACATGCCAAAACCATGACTATTGACGAAGACTACTCCCTCTTCGGTACGGTCAACATGGACATGCGCAGTTTCTTCCTCAACCTAGAAATCAGCCTCGCCATCTACGATCGTGATACCACCAAACAAATCTGCAACCTCCAACGCAGCTACCTTAAAAACAGCAGCTACATTGCCATCAAATCATGGCAACAACGCTCCAAACTCCGCGGCCTCGTGGAAAATGTCGTCCGCCTGATGAGTCCTTTACTGTAAAACATAAATATTTAGGCCGTCTGAAAAATACTTTTCAGACGGCCTTTTTTATATATAAAAATTATATCGTTCTTTTATTTTAAATCAGATGCTTAAGCGATCATTTACACCAACCAAACAAACCAATACCTATCCCTATTCCAAACTGCATGGTTACAAATAATTTGACAAAATCATTTTTAGGGATATAATATTTCTCATATATGATTTTTATTATATATATTTATTTATAGATAATTCATTCTGAAACAAGGAGCAATAAAATGAAACGAAACTTGGGTACTTTGGATCGCGTAATCCGTATTGTTATCGGCGTAGCGCTGATTGCTGCGGCCGCTACCGGACACATTGGCTGGTGGGGTTGGCTGGGCATCATCCCCCTGGGTACAGCACTGATTGGCAACTGCGCGCTGTACAGCTTATTGGGCATCAACACCTGCCGCATCAACAAAAAATAAAGAAGGCAAAACATGAGTACGGTCGGACAACTCCCGCAAATCAAGCCTTCCGAAGCAATGGCAAAAATCCGTGAGGGCGCGTTGGCAGTGGACATCCGAAACCAAGTCGAATATCGGGGCGGGCATATTGTCGGTGCATTATCCCTTCCGCTTGAACAGCAGCGAGACAAACTGCCCGATGATACTGCCCAATGCCTGATTTTTTATTGCCTGAGCGGTAAACGTACAACACGGGCAGAAACAATATTGTCAGCGCTTGGCCAAGGTCGAGAATGTTATATTCTAGAAGGCGGCTTACTTGCATGGAAAGCTGCAGGGCTTCCTATTGTTGCCGACCGTGCCGCACCGGATATCATGCGGCAGGTGCAAACCATTGCGGGCAGTTTGATTCTGTTGGGCGTGCTGGCAGGTTGGCTGGTATCGCCTTGGTTTTATCTGATAGACGTGATGGTCGGCGCAGGCCTATTAACGGCTGGACTAACCGGATTCTGCGGCATGGCTCGCCTGCTAGCCAAAATGCCATGGAACCATTAAGCAAAGGCCGTCTGAAAGTTGCTGCTGAGGCCATTATGACTGATAATTCGACCTCTTCATTTGCCGAAAAGCGTGAAAAATGACCATTGCCGACAATCAACCGCCCTACGAAGAAGCCACCGCTTTTCTCAAACTACTGGCCAATCCCAACCGCCTCGCCGTATTGTGCAAACTACATGAAAGACCGCACAATGTAACCGAGTTGGCTGAATCATCCGGACTGCCGCAAGCGGCAATGTCCAGCCAATTAGCGCTACTGCGTGAAGCCGGTTTGGTATCGTTTGAAGTGAACCATCGGGAACGGCAATATTACATTGCCGACCCGAGGGTAACCGAGATGATACAGTTGCTGTATTCCTTTTTCTGCGCAGATAAACCTTGAAATGTTGCCGAAATAGGATAGTCAAAAAATCTATCCTATTTATAATTTTAAAGGCCGTCTGAATCTTTTTCAGACGCCCTTTATTGTATTTTTAGTCTTGCCATATCATCTCGTGTTTAGAACCATAAGTAATCTTCTTGATATTGCTTTCAAGAGCAATTTCTTTATCTAATGTTCCTGAGTATTCCGAACCTGCTAATTTTTGAAATAAAGTAATATTCAGCTCATCGTTGCGGCTAGTTGTTTTGATATCTGAAATACCCATTGCACTATTGCCTAATAAGCCTGTCAAATGCACCTGCCTATTCCCCTTAGCTTCATTGACAGTAATTTTAAAATTCTGAATATCTTCCAACTTAATTTCATCAGTGAAAAAGCAGCCGGATAATATCAAGCCTGTTACTCCCAGCATCATTACCCTCATTTTCATAATAATTCCCTGTTCGATTTAGTAATCTCAAAACTGACAGTTTCAGTATTTTCAGACGGCCTTTTCCTAACCTTTCTACTTAACCATCACCCTTTCTTTCAAAGTCTTCAATACGTTCTTCACTGTATTAATCCGCACTTCGATATTTTCCATCTCTGCGGTAAATCGCAGCTTATCCGCGCCGACAAGGCGGTATTTTTTGTCGTTCTGAATCAGCAGGATGATTTCGGTTGGATCGACATTATTGTTTTTGCCAAAGGTTACCGTTACCGCTTCGCTGGTCGCATCAATGGCATCGATACCCAGTTCTTTTGCCGCAAGCCGCAGGTGGTGGCTTTCGATGAGGGTTTTGACGGGTTGTTCGGGCAGGCCGAAGCGGTCAACGAGTTCTTCGTATATGGCGTTGATTTGTTGCACGGTTTCGCAGACGGCGAGGCGTTTGTAGAGGACGAGCCGTTCGTGGATGTCGGGGCAATAGCTTTCGGGCAGCAGGGCGGGGCTGTGCAGTTTGATTTCGGTGGTGATGCCCAACGGTGCGTCGAGGTCGGGCTGGCGGCCTTTTTTGAGGTCGCGCACGGCTTGTTTGAGCATTTCGGTGTAGAGCGTGAAGCCGACCTGCATCATTTCGCCGGATTGTCCTTCGCCGAGGATTTCGCCTGCGCCGCGGATTTCCAAATCCTGCATGGCGAGGGTGAAACCTGCGCCGAGTTCGTCTGCCGCCGCGATGGCGTCGAGGCGTTTTTCTGCGTCTTTGGTGATGTATTCGGGCGTGAGCAGGTAGGCGTAGGCTTGGTGGTGGCTGCGGCCGACGCGACCGCGAAGCTGGTGCAGTTGCGCCAGTCCGAATTTGTCGGCGCGTTTGATGATAATGGTGTTGGCGTTGGGGATGTCGATGCCGGTTTCGATGATGGTGGAACAGAGCAACACGTTGAATCTTTGTTGCAAAAAGTCGCGCATGACTTGTTCCAGCTCGCGCTCGCGCAGTTGTCCGTGCGCCACGCCGATGCGGGCTTCGGGCAGCAGGGTTTCCAGCCGCTCGCGCATATTCTCAATCGTATCTACTTCATTGTGCAGGAAAAATACCTGCCCGCCACGTTTGAGTTCGCGCAACACGGCTTCGCGCACGCTGCCTTCGCTGAACGGTTTGACAAAGGTTTTGACGGCGAGGCGGCGGCTGGGTGCGGTGGTAATCAGCGAGAAGTCGCGCAGACCTTCGAGCGCCATGCTGAGGGTGCGCGGAATCGGCGTGGCGGTCATGGTGAGGACATCGACATTGGCGCGCAGGCGTTTGAGCTGCTCTTTCTGGCGCACGCCGAAGCGGTGTTCTTCATCAATAATCACTAAACCTAAGTTTTTGAATTTTATGTCGTCCTGCACCAATTTGTGCGTGCCGATAACGATATCGACCGTGCCGCCCGCCATGCCTTCCAGCGCGGCCTTGGTGGTTTTGCTGTTGTTGAAACGCGAAAGGCTGGCGACTTTCACGGGGAAATCGGCGAAGCGGTCGGCGAAATTTTGCGCGTGCTGCTCGACCAGAAGCGTGGTCGGAGCGAGTACGGCAACCTGTTTGCCGCCCATCACCGCTACAAACGCGGCGCGCAGGGCGACTTCGGTTTTGCCGAAACCGACATCGCCGCACACAAGGCGGTCCATCGGCTTCGCCTGCGTCAGGTCTTTAATCACGGCGGCAATGGCGGCGGCCTGGTCTTCGGTTTCTTCGTAGCCGAAGCCGTCGGCAAACGCCTGATAGTCCAACTCGTTGATTTCAAACTTGTGTCCCGATTGGGCGGCGCGTTGGGCGTAGAGGTTGAGCAACTCGGCGGCGGTATCGCGCGCTTTTTCGGCGGCTTTGCGCTTTGCCTTGTTCCACGCGCCACTGCCGAGCTTGTGCAGGGCGACGTTTTCATGCGCCTGGCCGGAGTAGCGGCTGATTAAATGCAGTTGCGAAACAGGCACATAAAGCTGTGCTTCGCCCGCGTATTCGAGCAACATCATTTCGTTGGTTTCGCCGCCCAAGTCCATCGTTACCAAGCCCATATACCGCCCGATGCCGTGTTCTTCGTGAACGACGGGGTCGCCGATGTTGATTTCGGCAAGGTCGCGCAACAGGCCGTCTGAAACGGCAGCGTGTTTCTTGCGGCGGCTGTGGACGCGAGAACGGGCGACGTATTGGTAGAGCTCGGATTCGGTGATGACGGCGATGGCACTTTGAGCGGCAACCGCTTTGCCCTCTCCCCAACCCTCCCCCACGGGGGAGGGGGCAGGCTGCTGTTGGATTTGCCTGTGCAGATCACTTGCGATGGGGTGCAGGCTGCTTTCGGTTTTTAGGTCGTCTGAAACGGCAGCGGCACTTTGTCCCCTCTCCTGTGGGATAGGGTTTGTTGCGGCTGTGGAAAATTCGGTTTGAGCGGCAACTCCCCAACCCTCCCCAACGGGGGAGGGGGCAGGTTGCTGTCGGATTTGCCTGTGCAGGCTATTTTCGACGGGATGCAGGCTGCTTTTAGTTTTCAGGTCGTCTGAAATGGCGGCTGCATTCTGTTCCCTCTCCTGCGGGAGAGGGTTTGTTACGGCTGTGGGAAATTCACTTTGAGCGGTAACTGCTTTGCCCTCTCCCCAACCTTCCTCCACAGGGGAGGGGGTAGGTTGCCGTTGGATTTGCCCGTACAGAGTACTTTCGATGGGGAGCAGGCTGCTTTTGGTTTTTAGGTCGTCTGAAATGGCGGCTGCATTCTGTTCCCTCTCCTGTGGGAGAGGGCTAGGGAGAGGGTTTGTTGCGGCTGCGGGAAATTTGGTTTGGTCGGCAACCGTTTTACCTTCTCCCTCGGAAGCGGGAGTAGGTTGTCGTTGGTCCGGAGCGCGCAGCCCACCCAGTTTGAATCCGTATGCCAACGGCGCCACTGTAATCATCAGCGGCTCTTGCGCCGATAAAAAGCCCTGCCAGTCGGACACAGGTTTGGCTTTCAAACCGTTTTGCTGCAAGAAACCGAGCATGGTTTCGCGCCGTCCCAAACTTTCGGCGCACAGCAAAATCCGTCCTTCAAAGGTCGTCTGAAAATCCTTCAATGCCTGCAACGGCTCGTCGGACTGGCGGTTGACGGCAAGGTCGGGCAGGGTGTGTTCCTTGCCGGAAACATCGGGCAGCACTTGTCCGTAGTTTTTCAGACGACCTGCGAACACATCGGCAGAGAGATACAAATGCTGTGGAAGCAAAGGCGGATAGGTTTCGTCGCCCTGCGCCATGGCGTAACGCGATTTGACGTCGCTCCAAAAGCGGTTTGCCTCGGCGTGAACATCGCCCAAAGAGACAAACAGCGCATCTTCGCCGATATAGTCAAACAACGTTTCCAGCTCGTTTTCAAAAAACAGCGGCAGATAGTATTCCACGCCCGCGCCGAAGTGGCCGTTGCTGACGGCTTTGTACACGGCGGCATCGTTTGGATTGCCATCGACTTCCTCGCGGAAGCGGCTGCGGAAGATTTTTTGCGCCTCGCTGTCGGTGGGGAACTCGTGCGCCGGCAGCAGGCGGATTTCGGAAACGGGCGAGATGGTGCGCTGCGTGTCGGTGTCAAACGTTTTAATGCTGTCGATTTCATCGTCGAACAAATCGATGCGGTAAGGCATTTCGCTGCCCATCGGAAACAAATCGACAATCCCGCCGCGTACGGCAAACTCGCCCGCCGCGACAACATGGGAAACATGGTTGTAGCCCGCATCCACCAAATCGGTTTTCAGACGACCTATATCCAAAGTCTGCCCCGTTTTCAGCCAAAACGTGCGCCCCGCCAAAAACGGCACGGGCGGCAGCTTCTGCATCGCCGTGGCAACCGGCACAAACAACACGTCCGCCGCGCCGCTTTTAATCTGCCACAACGCCGAGAGCCGCTCCGACACCAAATCCTGATGCGGCGAAAAACGCTCGTAAGGCAGCGTTTCCCAGTCCGGCAGGAACACCGCCGTGTCGTGCGGACGGAAAAACCGCCATGCCGTCTGAAGGCGCAACGCCTGTTCCGCATCTTGGGTCAGCACGACTTTGAGCCGCTTATGCGGCAGATAACGCGCCAAAGCCAAGGGCAGCGAGCCTTGAGACAGATTGAGCCAACGGGATTTTTCACGGGGTTTGGGAATCGGATAAGTCATGACAAAACAGTTTGTAATAAGTAAATACAAGCACCATAGGCCGTCTGAAAAATTTTCAGACGGCCTTTAGCGATCAAAATAGATTTTCAATTTTACTGGATACAGGTTTAAAAGAATATAAGGCCTTACATTCAGACAGCCACGCCTGCCAGTTTTCCAATAAATCCGGTTATTACCAATGCCGCAACGCCCCATAAGCACACGCGCAAAACGGCAGGAACGACAGGCGCGCCACCAAGTTTAGCGGAGACATAGCCCAGTCCGGCCAATCCGCACAAAGTGGAAACTGCCAAGGCCGGAACAATGGCGGTAGAAGCCGTCAACGCGACCAGTAAAGGCAAAATCGCGCCGGCACAAAATGAAGCGGCAGAAGCCAGCGCGGCCTGCATGGGTTGGGCGGCAGAGGTTTCGGTAATGCCGATTTCGTCGCGCGCGTGGGCGGCGAGTGCATCGTGTTCCATCAATGCTTTGGCTACCTCTGCCGCGAGCGGGTCAGACAAACCGCGTCGGCGGTAAATTTCAGTCAGCTCTTCCAACTCTGCATCAGGATTATTTGCCAATTCGTAGCGTTCTTTGTGCAAATCGGCTTTTTCCGTATCCGATTGGCTGGACACGGAAACATACTCCCCCGCCGCCATTGACACCGCGCCCCCGATAAGCGCAGAAACGCCCGTCAACAGCAGGGTTTGGAAATCTGGCGCGGCAGCGGCTACGCCCGTCAACAGCGAGGCAGTGGAAATCAGGCCGTCATTGGCACCCAATACGCTTGCCCGAAGCCAGTTGTTGCAGTCGCTGAAATGGCGTTCGCTGTGGTATGAATACATATATGCTCCGATAAATTGGCTGTTTTCAGATGATGATAACATTGTATTGTTTTTTGAATTCAATGTCAGTTTATCCCTTCAAATCAAGCATTCTTAAATCTTTCTGCTGCCATTTCAAACCATAAAAACCAACACTCCTCTTTAGATTTTTTCAGACGGCCTTAACGCTTTTACAAGCAAATTTATTGTTCCAAGTCATGGCATTATCACAAGGCAGTTTTGTGCTGCTTGGTTTATCTGCTTAAAGATGCTATCTTTATGAATCTTTCCACTCCTCAATCCATTGAAAGGATGTATCATGGCTGAAGAAAACAAAATCAAAGTAAACGATTTGCCTGAAGATAAAAAAGAGCAAACCGAAGAAACCGAACTGCCCGTTATCAATAACGAAGAAAAACGCGGCGGTCACAGCGAAGGCGGTTGCTGCGGCGCATGCGGCGGCTAATCTTCCCAACCAAAGCCTCCGAGGCCGTCTGAAAAGTAAGACTCTTCAGACGGCCTTTTCCTTTCTAAACACTTACAGGTAAATCAATGAAAGGATGCAGGAGAAGAATTTAAACCCAACCGCGTTTGTGCTACATTCACATCTTTACAAACCACAACAATCTGCCCCGCAGACACACAAGGAAGAAAAAAATGTTTTGGTATATCGTCGGCTTTTTCGCCATTATCGTTTCCCTACTCGCCCTCTGGGTCAATGCCAGCGCGTTCGGTATGCAGGAAGACGGCACGCCGCAATCCGAATACGAAAAAATGTTGGGTCTGGGCGCAAAACTGAAAGACAAAGATACAGTTGCTAAGGAACGCGAAGCGGCGCGCTTTCATCCTGACGATTAAGTCTTATTAACTGGACAATCTTGCCGAACTGGGCTAATGTTCCAAACGCATAATGCACACCAACACAACTATACGAGAAGGTAAGAGAAATGACTGTACGAATCGAACACGATTTATTGGGCGACCGCGAGATCCCTGCTGAAGTATATTGGGGCATCCATACTTTGCGCGCCATTGAAAACTTTAAAATTTCCACACAAAAAATTTCCGACGTACCGCAATTTGTCCGCAGCATGGTCATGGTTAAAAAAGCCACTGCACAAGCCAACGGCGCATTGGGTGCCATCAAGCCGGAAATCGCGGCCGCCATCGAAAAAGCCTGCGATGAAGTATTGGTCAAAGGCCGCTGCCTCGACCAATTCCCGTCCGACGTTTATCAAGGCGGCGCCGGTACTTCGGTCAACATGAATACTAACGAAGTCATTGCCAACCTCGCATTGGAAGTCTTGGGACACGAAAAAGGCCACTACGACATCGTCAATCCGATGGACCATGTCAACGCCAGCCAATCCACCAACGACGCCTACCCTACCGGCTTCCGCCTTGCCGTGTATTACAACATCGGCGAATTGCTCGACAAACTGGCCGTCCTGAAAAACGCTTTTGCCGCCAAAGCCGAAGAATTTAAAGACGTTTTGAAAATGGGCCGCACCCAGCTTCAAGATGCCGTGCCGATGACTGCCGGCCAAGAATTCCAATCTTTCCAAGTGTTGTTGGAAGAAGAAATCCTCAACCTCGACCGCACCCGCTCCCTGCTGCTTGAAGTCAACCTCGGCGCCACCGCCATCGGTACGGGCGTGAATACGCCTAAAGGCTATGCGGCTTTGGTCGTTGAGAAACTCTCCGAAGTCAGCGGCCTGCCTTGCAAACTGACTGAAAACCTGATCGAAGCGACCTCCGACTGCGGCGCATATGTGATGGTACACGGCGCATTGAAACGCACAGCCGTCAAACTGTCCAAAATCTGTAACGACTTGCGCCTGCTCTCTTCCGGTCCGCGCGCCGGTTTGAAAGAAATCAACCTGCCTGAATTGCAGGCCGGTTCTTCCATCATGCCTGCCAAAGTCAATCCCGTGATTCCCGAAGTCGTCAACCAAGTCTGCTTCAAAGTCATCGGCAACGACACCACCATCACTTTCGCAGCCGAAGCAGGTCAACTGCAACTGAACGTTATGGAGCCGGTAATCGCCCAATGTATGTTTGAAACCATTTCCCTCTTAGGCAACGCCGCGGTCAACCTGTCCGACAAATGCGTCAAAGGCATTACGGTCAACCGCGAAATCTGCGAACACTACGTCTTCAACTCCATCGGTTTGGTCACTTATCTGAACCCATACATCGGCCACCGCAATGGCGACTTGGTTGGCAAAATCTGCGCCCAAACCGGCAAAGGCGTACGCGAAGTCGTACTGGAGCGCGGTCTGTTGAGCGAAGAAGAACTCAACCGCATCCTCTCCCCAGAAAACCTGATGAATCCTCATCTGTAATCAGGATTTGAAATCAAAGGCCGTCTGAAACTTTAACGTTTAAAGTTTCAGACGGCCTTTTCGTATTGATATGGATATTTATCGAATTTTTTTGCGAAATTCAGAATTAAAAGATAGCCTGACCGTCAGGTTTGATTTAACATGGTGTTGCCCCAGCCTGTTTCCTCCTTAAGGTTATGCTGGTAATAATGCCTCAAAAGGAACCGGATATTGGAATAACATCTTCATTTATTAGGAAAACCAGATGAATCAAATTACACGCGAACAAATGCTGCAAGTATTCGAAAATCGCTGCTCCACCCGTTATTACGATCCCAACAAAAAAATCAGCCAAGAAGATTTTGCAGCGATTTTAGAATTTGCCCGCCTCTCCCCAAGCTCTGTCGGCTCTGAGCCATGGAAATTCTTGGTGATTCAAAACAAAGCCCTGCGTGAGAAAATCAAGCCTTTCAGCTGGGGGATGCAATTCCAACTGGACGACTGCAGCCATCTGGTGATTATCCTTGCCAAAAAAAATGCCCGTTACGATACCCCGTTCTTCCGCAGTGTTGTCGAACGCAAGGGCCTGCAAGGAGAGCAGCTGGAAAAAGCGTTGGCAAAATACAAACGCTTCCAAGAAACCGACATTAAAATTGCCGACGACCAACGCGCACTCTTCGACTGGAGCGGCAAGCAGACCTATATTGCTTTGGCCAATATGCTCACAGGCGCAGCCGCCATCGGCATCGATTCCTGCCCAATCGAAGGCTTCAACTACGATAAAATGAACGAAGTATTGGCAGCAGAAGGCCTGTTTGATGCCAACGAATGGGGCGTATCCGTAGCGGCAACATTCGGCTATCGTGCCAAAGAAATCACCAAAAAATCACGCAAACCGATTGAAGAAATGGTAACTTGGGTCGAATAAGCAGTTTGTATTCTCAGGGCGGCAAATGCTGCCCTTTTACTTTTCTAAAAAAGTGAGGCAAATTCCGTAACAACAAATGCTTCTAAATTTAAACTCAAAAAGGCCGTCTGAAACCATGTGTCAGAAATCCTAGATTTCATTTCACACCGTTTCAGACGGCCTTATTTGATACGCTTCTACTTAAAACGATACTTTCAAACTGCCGTAGAAGGCACGGCCATGCTCGTTGTACGTTTGTGCGCCGGCAGTTGTGCGGTACAGTTTTTTGTCAAACAGATTGCTGACACCGCCACGGACGGCTACGCGTTTGTTCCAGTTGTAGCCTGCATTGATGCCCCAGATGCCGTAAGAGCCGACTTGAGTTTGGCTGTGTTCGGAAGACAACGCTGCCACGCCTGCACGAGGATTACCTTTTTGCTCCAAATGGTTGACTGCCACGCTGCGCGGCTTGGTGCGACCGTAGTGGGTAAAGGTCAGGTTGGCATCAAAGCGTTCGTTCGGCGTCCAAGACAGTGTGCTGTTGATGGTGTGTTTTGGCACCAAAGACAATGGATTGCCTTGATAATCTTCGGATTTGTGCATGTAAGTGAAATTGTTGCTCCACTTGAGTGTGTCATGCAACGGAATCACCAAGTTGCCTTCGATACCCGAAATAGTCGCTTTCGGCGTATTTTCCCATTGCAGGAGCCAGTTGCCGATATTGCTGGTGGCAATAAGCTGGTCGCCAATTACGATTTTATTGCGGTACGCATTATGGAAATAAGTCGCGGAAGCCTGCCAGCCGTTTTTGTTGAACTCAAGACCAATCTCTTTATTGATACTGGTTTCAGGTTTCAAATTGTTGTTGCCCATGTAATAGCAACGGACGCTGTTCGGCGCATTGAGCGGGCAACCCTGACCGCGTGTGTACAGGATAAAGTCAGGATTGGTTTGATACAGGTTTGGCGCTTTGTACGCACGGGCAACACCGCCTTTGACCAACCAGTTTTCGCCGATTTGATGCGAGAAGTTCAAAGCCGGACTCCAGTTGCTACCGCTGTCGCTGTTGTGGTCGAAACGGATGGCCGGAATCAGATGGGTTTTGTCGGTCAATGAAATATTGTCTTCAACGTATGCCGCCCAGTTGCGTTGCGATGCCTTACCGCCGCGCGTTGCGGAGATACCGTTAAACGCATCGGTTTTGCCTTGGTCTTTAAATCCCTGAGTATTGGAGGCAGGATCGTCCAATTTGCTGTCAGTAAATTCCGCACCGACCGTCAATACATTATCGACACCAAGTTTGAACGGAATATTCGCTTCGCTGCTGAAGCGCAGGTTTTTCAGACGGCTTTGAACAAAATCCAAGCCTGTATAGCTGCCTTCCGGACCACCGGCCAAACCTTCAGGCAAGTGGCTGTTAATTGTGCGCTCATAACTGATCACGTTTTTGGTATCGCCCCATTCCCATGCGCCATCATACGTTAAGGAATAAGCAGAACGGTATAAGCGGGCAGTTTCGGCTTTGCTGTCGGCCAAAGAATTAACCAAAGCGGAACGCGGATTGCTGTTTTGCGTATCGCCGTTGTAGATATTGCCCTGACGGCTGTAACTGCTGTCTAAAATCAGCGTTTGCGCTGGGCTGATTTTCCATTGCAGACGGCCTGCAATGTCTTTATTGCGTACGCCTTCGACACCGGCCGCGCTGTCATTGCCGTGTCCGGCATTAATATCGGCAGCATCTGCATCTGTTTTATTCAGGTTGCCGTAAATGCGGAAGCCCAAAGTATCTTGAATGATTGGACCGCTCAAATTGAAGCCGATACGGCGGGTTGCGCCCTCTTTGCTGTCTTGCGGCTGATTGGCGTAAAGATTGACTTGGCCTTTAAATTCTTTAGACACTTTTTTGGTGACAATATTGACCACGCCGCCCATCGCGCCGGAGCCGTAACGTGTTGCTGCCGGACCGCGCAAGACGGTAATGGATTCAATCTCTTCAACCGGCACCCAGTTACTGTCACCACGCGTATTGCGTTCACCGCGCATACTGATACGCTCGGACTGGCGCGAATTAACCGGCTTGCCGTCAATCAAAATCAAAGTGTTTTCAGGACCCATACCGCGCAAGTCAATTTGGCGTTTGTTGCCACGCTGACCTGTTGCCGTATTGCCGGTCAGGTTGACACCTGGCATGGTGCGGACAAATTCGGAAATATCATTGGCTGCAGGGCGTTTGTCGATATCGTCTTTAGAAATACGCGATACGCCGAGCGACTGTTGCAACTGCTTCTCGGCAGTAACGTAAACGGTATCGACTTCAGCCTGCTCAACGGCTTTCTCTTCAGCTGCGTGTGAGAATGCACTAATTAACGCCAAAGGCAAAATGGCGAGTGTGAATGTTTTCATTGCATCGTTTCTCTTGGTTTTGTTTGTTTAAAATTAAAATGAAAATCGTTTTGAATTTTAAATAAAATTAACAAAGTTTTCAATGCAATTAAGAGTGATTTACAATTAATATTTAAATTTTGTTAATAGAATTAACAAAATACCAAACAACTAAAAAGGCCGTCTGAAACAGCATGAAACGAAATCCGAGATTTCCATCATACCGTTCAGACGGCCTTATTCAATTTTTAATTATTTGCCTGCTGCTTTTTGCAGAATAGCATACAATTCGTCTTTGAGTTTGAGTTTGGCTTTTTTCAGCTCTTCAATCTCTTCGGCACCGCTGGTAACAGGATTGTTAACCAAACCGGTGATTTTATCGTCCAGCTCATTGTGCTCGTCAAACAAACGGGCAAAGTGTGCATCCTCTTGTTTCAGTTTAGAAATCAAATCGCGATATTCTGGAAACATTTTGTTTTCCTCTCCTGTTAATTAAATAAAAAAGTACTGCGGTCAAAAACTAGGACGAATCAATCTTTAGCTTCATTATAACAAACACGGGCGTTTTATCCAGTCTTTTTTAAGTCGAAACTGTTTTACATCAAAATTAATAATATCAACATAAGTTAGCGCCAAAATAGAAAGAAACGGCTTTATAGACGGCTTGCCGACTTGGGCATACAATCGGACTTATGCGTTTACATAATGGCCGAACCACCCTATTCCGTCATATCAACGGCATGGACGGACAATTTATCCTGCTTGAGAACCATCCTTCATGGATGCCGATCAATGATGCCGATTTCAACCATGCCGCGCCCCTGCCCGACGGTTTGGCCGTACACGAAGAATCGTTTTATCCATTTGAAAAAATAGATGCCGCCGAATCGGCAGACAATATCAAAATCTTCAGCGAAGAAGCCCTACGGCTGGAGAAAGAACGATTAAATGCGGTAGCCCTGGTAGAACTGGCAAAAAATCTTAAAGCCGCTCAAGCGGAAGCCGATTTAGCCGCGCTTCTGGAAAAAATGGATTTTCATTTAAAACAAGATGATATTTTCAAATAAACCCTTCAATCTCAGGCCGTCTGAAACCAAACACCTGACACAATTGTTGACAATGCAAGAAAAATAGTTCATCTTGAACCAATCCGCAGCACTCCATCCTATATTTTCAGCCCATCACAAAGGAATCGAGAACATGTTTTCAAAAAGCGTTACCCTCGCACAATATGACCCCGATTTGGCAGCAGCCATCGCCCAAGAAGACAAGCGCCAGCAAGACCACGTCGAGCTGATCGCCTCTGAAAACTACGTCAGCTGTGCCGTTATGGAAGCCCAAGGTTCGCAATTGACCAACAAATATGCTGAAGGCTATCCTGGCAAACGCTACTACGGCGGCTGTGAATACGTTGATATTGTCGAACAATTGGCGATTGACCGCGCTAAAGAGTTGTTTGGCGCAGAATATGTCAACGTCCAACCGCACTCCGGCTCGCAAGCCAACCAAGCCGTGTACGCTTCCGTTTTGAAACCGGGCGACACCATTTTGGGTATGTCTCTGGCACACGGCGGCCACTTGACCCACGGCGCAAGCGTTAACATCTCCGGCAAACTCTACAACGCCATTACTTATGGTTTGGATGAAAACGAAGTTCTCGATTATGCCGAAGTGGAACGCTTGGCTCTTGAACACAAACCCAAAATGATTGTGGCCGGTGCATCTGCCTACGCGTTGCAAATCGACTGGGCAAAATTCCGCGAAATCGCCGATAAAGTCGGCGCATACCTCTTTGTCGACATGGCACACTATGCCGGCCTGATTGCCGGCGGCGAATATCCTAACCCCGTGCCATTCTGCGACTTCGTCACCACCACCACCCACAAAACTCTGCGCGGTCCTCGCGGCGGTGTAATTTTGTGCCGTGACAATACCCACGAAAAAGCGCTGAACTCTGCCATCTTCCCAAGCCTGCAAGGCGGCCCGTTGATGCACGTTATTGCCGCCAAAGCCGTAGCGTTTAAAGAAGCGTTGCAACCTGAGTTCAAAGAATACGCAAAACAAGTGAAAATCAATGCTGCCGCCATGGCGGAAGAGTTGGTCAAACGCGGTTTGCGCATCGTTTCCGGCCGTACCGAAAGCCACGTTTTCCTCGTTGACCTGCAACCGATGAAAATCACCGGTAAAGCCGCCGAAGCCGCTTTGGGCAAAGCTCACATTACCGTCAACAAAAACGCTATTCCGAATGATCCGGAAAAACCATTCGTGACTTCCGGCATCCGCATCGGCTCTGCTGCCATGACCACTCGTGGTTTTGACGAAGCCGACGCACGCGTATTGGCGAACTTGGTTGCCGATGTCTTGGCAAACCCTGAAGACGAAGCTAACCTCGCAAAAGTCCGCGAACAAGTGACTGCTTTGTGCAATAAATATCCGGTTTACGGCGCATAAGCATTTTCGACTTGAATAAAATATCAGGCCGTCTGAATGTTCAGACGGCCTTTTTTTATTTCAACTTTTCTTTTAAATTTCAAAACTGTTTGCTTCGCTGACTTTGCGTATCATGCCTGCCGCGACAGTATGGTTGGTGGCTTCGTCAATCAGAATAAACGCGCCTTGTGCATGGTTGTCTTCGTATGCGGCAGCGGCGAGTTTTGAAACTGATACTACCGATGTCGTTGAGCTTGAGCGTTTCGGCGGATTCGGCAGCGCGGTTAAGTTTGTCTACTTCTCGTGATTTCTCAAACTGAGTGCTACTTTAAACAGGCCGTCTGAAAATGGGAAAGAATGTTTGGTTGTTAAAAAAGCTGTTTTCGTTATATCGCAAAGCTATGGGATATTACCTCACGCCATCCGTTTTCTCCGTGTCGCCAACCAACACACAATCGATCCTAAGCACACCATTCCAGCCCCCTTCCAAAATGTCATGGACAAAGGCGCGCTAATCAAAAACGAGGACACTACCGCAGACAACACTGGAATGAAATAAGATGCGCCTGCCAATACTGTCAGGTTGCCGCGCGAAATACCGATATTCCACACCGCATAGCCTAAACCCATACAAGCTGCCGCGGCAACGGCATAGCCGATCGATACGGCATCAAAATTCAACGTATTCGCGCCGCTGAGAAAGTATTCGATCCACAACAGTATCGACACCAGCGCAAAGAAGAAGCCAACGCTGCTGCCCTCTGCTTTCACACGCGCCGTCAGCGTGCAATATGCCGCCCAAAGCACGGCATCTACAAATGCCATGATATAGCCGCCGGGATTGGTGCGGACATTGTGGTAGATGCCGGAAACCGACAAGCCGACATCGCCCCCCAGTACGGTGGCAATTCCTAAAAACGACAGCACAAAGCCGATGACTATCCACCATTTTGACGGCTGTTTGTTGAAATATACCGCCCCGACGATGGTAAACGTCGGCCACAAATAATTCACCATGCCGATTTCCACCGCCTGTCTTGCGTTTTGCGCGAAACCGACCGACAGCGACAAACATAATTCGCAGCCGACAAAAAACACGCTCGCCCAAAACAAATAGCTGCGGTTGTAATTGCGCAAATGCGGCCGGCCGAAAATCAGCCAAATCAATACGGTGGACAAGGTGTACATCATTGCCGCGCCACCCACTGCCCCCATATGCAGGCTCAAAGAGCGTATCAGGGAAATGACGAAGCTCCACAAGGCAACAGCAAGCAGCCCGATGGCAGTGGCTTGTTTGGATGAAATATTTTGAGATAAGAAATGAATCATGGCGTATGTGCTGAAGATGGTTTTATTAGGTTTA